>JBPCIR010000206.1:0-17285 GCA_051006095.1 Rubrobacter sp.
TAGTTCGACACCCAACGGTGGCGCCACCAGTGGTTGCGGTGCGGCGCGCCAACGACCCCGTTAACGAACGGGTTGCCGCACACCGCACCAGCGTAACCGACCGAAGCGCCAAGCCCGAAGGCCTCGAGCCGGGGATCGCCGGACTCGGCGGCCCGTCGACGCAGCTTGCCCCAGAACGTGCCAGTACTGTGGCCGTGCACGGCGTCCCGCGGATGCCGGTCACCCGCCGGGAGCACCTTGGCCCGGGGCCGAACGCCCGCGATCGCGCTGGGCAACGCCGTCCGTAGACCGTTGACGGTCGCAAGCTGGCTCCGCACCGCGGTGATCACACCAGGGAGCGCCTCGAGGTCGGTCTTCATGTCCAGCAGCGCGAACTTGTCCTCGTCGCGAACGGCGTCGCCAAAGCGCCTGAGTGTATCCTTCAGCGTCAGAAGGTTCGCAGCCAGCCCGGGCGTCCCCGGGGTTCCCGCGAGCAGTCCCAGGATGGGGAACCAGACCCCGAAGAGCGGAGCGTTCGTCCCGCTGGCGCCATCCTCGACATGCGTTGGCAGGAAATCGCCTAGTGCCGGGCCTATGGCGCCGAGGTAGAAGAACGGCAACTCGGCGTCGCCAGGCACCGCCTCGCCATCGTTCCGCATCGTCTCGAGTACCAGGTCCGCGATCGCGAATTGCGTGGGCACTCCGGTCACGACGCCTCCATTCCGTTCTCACCGTTCTCAGTGCCTTTGCACCGTGCCATATCTTGGTACGTCCCGATGAATTTCCGATGATTTTTGCGGATGAGTACGAATGAGATCTGGTAGAAACCGACAGAAGCTACCCGATTTAGGTCCCTGAAAGACTGTTAGCCGCCCAGCGGGCGGGTTGTTCGGCGGTCCATGTGGTTGCAGCCCACTGGCGCGTCAGCCCGTCGCCGCAGAGAAGTCCTCTCTGTACAGGGCGAAGTAAGGTTCTCTTGGGGCGCCAGGGTTGATGTTGCCCAGGTACCTCATGCCGAGCGTCTCGATCACCCGCACCGAGGCGGCGTTGGGCGCGTCGACGCCGGCTATGACGCGCCCCATGCCCACCTCCTCCAAGGCGTACCGCACGCACGCCCGCGCCGCCTCGGTGGCGAGCCCGCGGCCCCACGCCTTCTGGGTCAGCTCGTACCAGAGCTCCGGCTCCTCCATGCCCTTGAGGCGAACGAAGCCACAGAAGCCGAGTAGGTCTTCTCTTCCGCGCATCCGAACGCCGAATACTCCGATCTTCTCTTTGGAGAACATGCGCTCGCTCCGCGCAATGAGATCCTTGATCGTCGCCTCCGAGACCAGTTCGTTGTCCCACAGGTAGCGTCGCACGTTCGGCTCGTTCGAGATGCGGTGCAAGGAGTCCATCTCATCCGCCGAAAGCGGTCGCATAACGAGACGCTCGGTTTCGAGCATGGGCGTGTTGCCCGCGGGTACTTTGCGGCTCATCAGTTGCCTCCGTTTGGCTTTCGGGGTGCTCCTCGCTACATCTCGTTCCGCTAACGAGGCACTCGTCTCAGGCGAACTCCGTAGAAAGCACCTCCTACGTCGTTGGGTGTACAAGAGATCAGAAAGGTGGCCGGCGCAGGTGAGGCGGTGTCTCGGTCCTCAGGTACTCAAGCTCCTCCGGGGTGGAGGCGCGACCGAGTATCTCGTTGCGGTGAGGGTGGCGACCGAAGCGCGCTATGACGCTTCTGGCAGCCTTCGCTTGAGAGACACCGAACTCGTACATCGGCTTGAGGCGCGGCGGGGCGTTGGCCGCCTCCTCCTCAGCGTGACGGACGCTGATCTCGTGGAGGGTGAGATCCTCGGAGTGGCCGATCGGCAGCCAGAAGAACATGCGCTCCGATGCCCCCAACTCGCGGTCCATCCCCTCCTCGATGCCCTTAAGGGCCAGCTCGAGGGCCTTCTCGTCCTGGGAGTAGGAGAGGGGCGAGCCGCGGTGGATGTTGCGGGAGAACTGGTCAAGGACGACGATCAAGGCCAACCTTCCTCGCGGCGTATGGGCCCAGTGGTCGAGCTCTCCGCGCCTGGCCCGCTCTAGTAGCCCGCCGAATCTTTCGGTTATCTCCCTATCGACCTCGGGGCCTCCTGCCATCCACCGCTTCCCTTGAAGCCTGAGCGTCTCCAGATCGGCATCGGCCAGCTCCTCGGGGAACCAGTAGGAGAGGACCTCCTCGCTATCTAACGCTACTCTATCTTCGCCTGAGCTCTCCGCTTCCACGCCGCAGCTCCCTTCTTTGTGCATCACGCAACCTTTCCTGGCCACCGAGGGCGTACGCCGGCACCAACGCGTCCGGCTCCCTCAACGCCCAAACGAGCGAGACTGCAAAGCTACTCCTCGGCTCGAAACTACCCCTATGCACGCCCATCGAGGCTTGCCTTTTTCTTGGCGCTACGACAAGCGATGCCGCCAAACAACGCCGCAAGGAGCGCGGTGGCGCGGGCTTGGCGGCCCCGGCGGCAATCCCCGGCCGCGTGGGTCTGCTTCACCGAACCCTCCGTCAAGCTCTTGTACCGAGCCACCCAGTAGTCGCTCTCGCCGTAAAACATCATCTCGGTCCTCTCCTTCCTCAGGTCGGTTGGCTCTAGATCTTTCCAGCGTTCCGTCCTGACTCCTATGATGCTCCCCGCGACACTCCGCTCCCAGCGACAACCCAAACAACAACTATAACAAACTCCCTAACAATGGCGTGCTACGATTGCATGAGGGGCGGCCCAGGGCGGGAGGCAAGAAGAGGTGGATACCGGGCTCACATTCGGGGATCTGCTCCGACGCCACCGCGACTCTGCCAACCTTACGCAGGAAGAGCTGGCCGCTCGTTCGGGCCTCACCCCTCAGGCGATCGGCCTGCTCGAGCGCGGGGAGCGGCGGCGCCCTCACAGGTACACCGTAGAGAAGCTGGCTGGGGTCCTGGCGCTGACGGGACAGGACCTCGCACGATTCGAGATCGTGGCACGCGGCTCCTCGAAACGCCGCACACGGTCCCAGCCTTCGCCCCACGACCTCCCTACGCCGTCTACGCCCTTGATCGGACGCGAGCAAGAAGTGGAAACCATCGCCCGGCTCTTGCTCCATACGGACGCGCGCTTGCTCACGCTGACCGGCCCAGGTGGCGTCGGTAAGACCCGGCTGGCCCTGGAGGTGGCCGCGCACTCGCGTGAGATGTTCGCAGACGGGGTCGTCTTCGTGCCCCTCGCTCCCGTGCGAGACGCTGCTCTGTTTCCTTCGGTCCTCGCCCAGGCGCTCGGGATCAAGGAGGTGGCCAGTGAGGCGCTTCAGGAGACCCTGGAGAAGCATCTGCAAGACAAGCAGGTGCTGCTTGTACTCGACAACTTCGAGCATCTTCCGACGGCTGCACCCGTGGTCAGCGAACTCGTTGGGAGGTGCCAGCAGCTGATGGTGCTTGTGACGAGCCGGGCACCGCTGCGTCTCAGTGGTGAGCGCCAATTCCCCGTCCCTCCGCTACCCGTGGTCGACATGCCACCCCAGGCACAGGTAGACAGCCTGGAGCAGCAACCAGCGGTGGACCTCTTCCGCCAGCGCGCTCAAGCCGTCACGCCGACCTTCGAACTATCCGCCACTAACGTGGCCACCGTGGCACTGATCTGCCGGAGGCTGGACGGGCTGCCGCTGGCGATAGAGTTGGCGGCAGCAAGGATCAAACTGTTTCCCCCGCAGGCGCTGCTCGCGAGGCTGGATCGCAGGCTGCAGTTGCTTACGGCAGGAGCGCGCGACGTTCCTGAGCGACACCACACGCTGCGCGACACGGTAGCCTGGAGCTACGATCTTCTCGATCCTACCGAGCAAGCTTTGTTCCGTCGCCTCGCCGTCTTCGCCGGCGGCTGCAGTCTGGAAGCTGTGGAGGAAGTCTGCGCTTCGGAGGAAGACGGGCCGATGGAGAGCGGCGTCCTGGAGACATTAGCATCGCTGGTGGACAACAGCCTACTGGTATCGCGGTCCGAATCCTCTACTCGCCAAGAGGAGGACGACGAACCGCGCTTTACGATGCTCGAGGCTCTCCGTGAGTACGCCCTGGAACGTCTGGTCTCTAGCGGCGATGCGGAGGGGGCGCAACTCAAGCACGCACGATACTACGTAGAACTGGCGGAGGTCGCACAGCCCGTAGCCTCCAGGCAATGGGACGAGGTAGAGTGGTGGTCGAAATTTACCCGGATAGAGAGAGAACACGACAATCTGCGAGCAGCGCTGGGCTGGGCCGTACAGAATCGGGAGGTGGAGACGGGGGCGAGGCTGGCGCTGGCGCTGTGGTGGTTCTGGATCGAGCGCGGCTACCTGAGCGACGGACGCCGGTGGATGGAGAGACTCCTGGCTCTGGACGGGGCAGAAGACCCAACCGGGGAAACTCGGCGCAAGCTGCCCGCCCGCGCGAAGGCGCGCCTGATCCACGTAACCGGCATCCTGTCCATGGTGCAAGGGGACCACGAGCGCGCGGTGACGCTGCACGAAGGGGCCATGAGCATGTACCGGGGGATGGGCCACAAGAGAGGGGAGAGTGCTTCGCTCCGCGAGCTCGGGTTCGTGGCCTACGAGCAGGGAGACTACGAACGCGCTGTGCGCCTGCACGAGCGGTCGCTCGAACTGGCCCGCGAGTTTGCTACCACGTTCAGCATCGCCTGGAGCCTCCGCGCCCTGGCGGACGCGGTGCACAAGCAGGGGGATCTCGGGCGTGCGAGAACACTGCTGGAAGAGAGCCTGGCTTTGTCTCGCGACAAAGAGCACGCGTGGAACATCTCGCGCACACTCGCAAGCCTCGGGAGCGTTGAGTGCCAAGCAGGCGAATACGCGCTGGCGTCGAGGTTGTACGAAGAGAGCCTAAACCTGGGACGTCGGATGAGGATGAGCCTTACCATCCTGCGCTGCCTGGAAGGGCTAGCCCGAGTAGCGCTCGCGCAAAGGAGGATGGAACGGGCAGCGTGGCTCTGTGGGGCAGCAGCCGCGCTGCGCGAGGACAAGGGCTGGCCACTCCCGCCAGCCAGGCGCGCCGAGCACGACTGTACCGTGACCGCGATCCGCGGGGCGATCGGGGAAGAGGCGTTCGAGGCGACGTGGGCAAGGGGCCACGAGCTGCCTTTGGAGGAGGCCATCACCGACGCAATGAACAATGACGAATAAAGAGGAGCGCATGTAAGCTCTCTGAAGGTGCCTACCAGCAAGCTTGGAGTGGCTAAACATGGGTCAGCCCGAGGAGGTCCTTAGCAGATCACTCTTCTGACGCCCGATATACTCTGCTATCCCTCCTCCATGCGACCAAGAGTGCCTCTTCATCGGGTTGCAGTAAGCTCCGGCCCTTGGCATCGAAACGACTTCCGACTACGGAATTTTACCTGCAAATCTTGAAAAAATAAGAGAGCCGACGAGCAGACTCGAACCACTGACCCAATCTCATTACGAGTTTGCTAACAGGCATTCTAGTGCGTCCGGAAATAGAGCTTATCTATGGAGTTTTTGGCGTATCTGGCGCAGTCCTATGTCCGTTACGTACTGGCCCGTATTAGCCCGGTTGCAGTACGGTTGCAGTAAGCCTTCTGGAGCCGTACTCAAGCTTGCGCCAATAGGCTGGCAACTTTTCATACCTGGCAGTTCTCAGAGGAATTCAACGGGCTTTCCCGTCGTTTCGTGACGTCCATTCCCCTCAAGATCCAGGTAGGGCGCCCGTTTCTCGGCGGACTCCATCGCGCCCACGGCTTCAGGCGCTCCCCTTTCGGAAGAGTCTCAAGCCGTTGAGGGTGACAGCTATGGACGTGCCCATGTCCGCCAGCACCGCCAGCCAGAGGGCCACCAGCCCGAAGGGGGCGAGCAGCACGAAGAGGCCCTTGATCGCGATCGAGACGGCCACGTTCTGCCTTATGATCCGCTCGGCCGCCCTGGATAGTATGACCGCTTCGGCCAGCTTGGGCAGGTCGTCTTGCATCAGCGCGACGTCGGCGGTCTCCAGGGCCACGTCTATGCCGGCCGCCCCCATAGCAAATCCGACCGAGGAGGCGGCCAGGGCCGGGGCATCGTTCACGCCGTCGCCTACCATCCCGACGGCGTCGTGCTCCAAGACGAGTTCGCGCACGGCCTCCACCTTTTGCTCGGGAAGCAGCCGCGCCCTGTAGCCTACGCCAAGCTCCCTGGCGATCCTCCTTGCAGGAGCCTCTGAGTCACCGGTGAGCATCACGAGCTCCCCCACCCCCGCCGCGCGCAGCGCCTCCAGGGTCGCCCGGGCCTCGGGGCGCACGGCGTCGGCCATGCCGAAGACGAGATTGGGCGCGGCCTTCTCAGGCTCCTGAGCAGCCTCCTCGCCGCTCTGAGAAGGTGCTGCTGGCGGTTCGTCCGGGGCTTCCAACTCTGTCACCCCCTCGATGAGACCGGCCAGGAGGCGTCGGTGCTCGCTCAATTCCTCGGTACGGATGTCGAGTTGCTCCTTCAGGTATATCACCTGGTCTCGCAAAGCCTCAACGAGCACTCTATCCCCCTCGACCTTATCGTTACGTCCAGCCTTCCTCCGTCATCCAGCCACACCAGGACGTTGCAGTCCGGCCTGTCCGAAACGAGAGAACTCCGAGCTATGCGCTTCCTGACGGCGTCTGTGCTGATGCCCGGCTTACGAGCCGCCTCCCCACGTAATATTGGGGTGAGAGTCTTGCAATTCGCGTTGGTGTACTACTGGTGTAGAGAGTTCGCAACTCTACCTCGGAGCCTTTGCCCAATTCGCAGATTCAGCTTATATAAGCCGATTACAGAGAGCCGACGAGCGGACTCGAACCGCTGACCTCATCTCATTACGAGTGTGCGGTCATCGGTTGCTGAGCGTTGCATGGGCTTGCAAAACCCGCATAAGTAAAGGGTTATCGATTCTCTCGCTTGCCCAGTATTGCAGGGTGTTGCGTGTGGGTTAGGGTCAAATTAGGGTCAAGCATCCTCGACAGCTACTCGCACTGGATGCCCTCTATGAGCCGAAACACTGCCGATGGCATGGACGAGGCGCTGGGCTAGCGGCCCTACTCGTGCCTTTCGGTTCACCCGAGGGTAGGTCGGGTCGCAGCCACAAGGAGACGTGGACCGCTTGCGTCGCTTCACTAACCAACGAGGGTAGCTCGTCGCTTAGCGCGTCGATCACCTTACACGCTTGGGTTGCTGTGCCGACCCACCAATTTCCGACCACAGGGCATATCCCAACCACGCCCACCCTGCGCCTAATATCGCCACTGCCACCGAGATAAGCCATTCCGGCCCAACGCCAGCAAAGGCTATCCCAAAGAACCCCAATGCACCGACTATGATCAGCAGTGCTCCTCCGCTTGGTAAGACATTCACCCGCATGGTGGCCATACTGAAAAGTACCGAACCGATAAGCAACAGCAGCTCTACCGGATGAATCGTATCCAACACCCCGACCGGAGCCTTAAGCACACCATCAACGAAGATGATGGCGAGGCCACCGAGAGCTATCACAACGCAGGCGGCAACAATCAGAATAAAACCTACTGTCCCTAACCACCCAAAGCGTCCTTGCCTTGTCTGCCAGAGATAAAGACCCACCAGTCCCACCGCCAAGAGCGCGTGGGGGGGAGCGTCTAGGGCGTGGAATCCCCAATGGGAATCCCCAATGAACGGAACTACCACGGCTTCCACAATAAAGAGTGCCCCAGCCAACACAGCTGCCCGTCCTCCCCATCGGATAAGGTTTGATGATGCCATGTGCGCTTCCCTCCTTCTCCCAACCCTACTGTCTCGCCTTGCTAAGCGATCGTTACAACGAACTTTGGAACAATCTTATTTTTCCTTTTCCGGTGGGCGTAACCACAATGAGACATACGCTGGCTGCATCGTCTCTTTGACCACCTCTACTAGGTCATCGGCAACGCTATCAAGGTCCACATCGTCGCGCAGCTTGGCGTTGAATGCTTGCAGGGTCTTGGCTAGATCGTACTTCCGGCGGTAGAAGCGGCGATCTATGAACGCCTGGATTCTCCGGCGCAGGGGTACGAACAACGCGGCTATTGCTAGGGTGGAAGCCACTACGGCGAGCTGGGAGGTTTCCCCGGTAAGCGCACGGAAAAGTCCTTGGAGCAGAACTATGCTACCGACATACACTAGGGCCAAGGCTGCCGTTAGCACGCCGTAGACCAAGGTGCGGTTGATGATGATATCTATGTCGTAGAGGTGATATCTGAGTATGGCTATGCCAGCGGCAATAGGCAGGAAATTGAAAGCGGCTATGCCCACAAACCAGGCCACCGAGTGCAGTCCGAATCCTAGGAAGGCTGCTAGGAAACCGACGACCAGCAGGCTCACGCCGTACACGAACCATTTCAGCTGCTGACGTTCTGCCCCTCTCGCTTGTTCCATGCGCATGATCATTGCCGCAACGGCGAAAAGCCAACTCACAAGAAGGACGAAAATCCCGACTCTACCTAATATCTCCACTATGCCCCCGGCAGTAATGTCGGTGCCAGCAGGCCTAGCGAAGGACGGCTGATCAAACAACGGACTCGACTCTGACGGCCCCAATTCGCCGATAGCGCCACCGAGCCCGAGCGGGTTTTCGCGGGTCGGTTCAAAAGACAAAGGACCTGGCCCCAGCGCAGCCCAAAGGGTGAGCATCGCGCTCCCGCAAGCCGCCATCCACACCACGACCCGCCAGTTCTTAGATAGCAGCTTGCCGTTAGGAAACAGCAGAACCAACAGCGCCCCGGCTAGGGGTATGACCGGGACCCCAATCCACGATGAGATCCAAGCCATGAGCTCTCCAACGGGCAGCGAACCGGTATGCCCGAGCCGCGCGTAATCTGCGTATCCGCTAGCGAAGGCTTGCACTCCGGTAAGGAGGCCCGCAGCGCAGAAGATCCAGCCTATGGGGTTCTCGGGTCGGCGCGAGGCTACCAACGCGCCGACCGTCGGGAACGCCATTGACAGCACCCTGAAGAATGCGGTTAAAGCTGGTGGGGTGTCTGTCGGCGAGGTCGGAGAGGCGAGGAAATAAAATAGCAAACCGAAGGAGATTAGGGCTACGCAGAGCAGCCACAGACACCAGGCCAGCAAAGAAGCGGCGCGGGCGCTCATCACATCAACTCCTCTACCCTGTTCCCTTGCTCCTGCTGTCACAATACCATCTTATAAGACTTCCGTCTTCCAAACGTTGCGGCAACCGTTACGAGGCAGCAACTTATGGAGCAATTTCACCCTCGCCACCATTTCTTGCTTCAGCCTTCGTCGCTCCCTCCGCGACGGCGGCACTCACGGAGCCTGGCGCATCGGTCAGACGGTTAATGCTAGGGATCGACTTTGGAGAAGCTACTGCTGCCCTACTGCTGCCAATCCCCCGCCGTTCGTGCCGGAGGGTCTCAGATTTTTATGGAATTTGCAGGCAAAAAAGAGAGCCGACGAGCGGACTCGAACCGCTGACCTCATCTCATTACGAGTTTGCTTGCGTACGTTCTAATGCGTCCTACTGCGTCCGGAAATTGCGCTACTTTGGACGATTTTCGATGATCTGGCAGTATCGCTTTGTCCATTGTGTACCAGTGCGTATCAGCCCGGTTGCAGTAGGCTTAGCGCAATCTCTAAAACCAAACCACAAGATACTCGGGGCTGACATAGCTCTGGGCGGGTTGAAGCGCTTGGCAGAAACGTCAATCGGCTGAATCTGCTGTGCGCGCGTTAAGGCTTCACGCCCCAGCTGCGCGAGATGGTGCGAGCCTCGTCGGCCGACACATCCCCCTGCTATCGTCTATTTGTTGCGCATGCGCTTGTTGCTACACGCTGGTTACGACCAACTAGCGAGGAAGGGAGCCGAGCGCGGAGGCGACGATACTAAGTCCTTATCCGGAAACCAGTATCTTGGAGAAGATGAGCTGGGCGCAGGCGAGGTGGATGAACGCCAGGTAGTTCTCAGTCTTCTTCTCCCAACGCACCAGTAGCCGCCGAGAGCGGTTCAGCCAAGAATGTGTCCGCTCCACTACCCAACGCCTCGCTCTCCCACCGAGGTGCCGGCGAGCCTCCATCTTTCGCTCAGCGCGTTTGTTCTTCTCGGCGGGGCTTATGTGGGACTCGTAGCTCCTCGCCACCAGCTCTTGGCGCACCTCCTCCGAGTCATACGCTGCGTCCAGGCACAAGTGCTGCTTAGAGCACTCCGCTCCCTCTTCTTCCTCCAGAGCAGGGCGTGCCACCATCAGCCCGTCCAAGGTAGCCACCAGCAGCTTCGAATCGTGGCGGTTGGCCCCCTCGACGGCCACCGCCAAAGGGATGCCAGCCCCGTCGGTCAACATGCTACGCTTCGTCCCCATCTTAGCGCGATCAGTGGGGTTGTTGCCGGTCGCGCCTTTCCCTAAAGGGGCCTTCGTCATTACCCCATCGACCGACTGCCACTCCCACTCAATGCCCTCCAGCTCATCGTAGTGGGCAAGCTCCTCCTCCCACAACCGCTCGAACAATCCCGCTCGCTCCCGTTCTTGAAAGCGCTCATGCACCGTAGAGGAAGCACCCATCTCCTGTGGCAGCGCGTTCCACTGGATGCCGGTGCGCAAAATGTAGATCATCGCCTCAAACGCCTTCCGATCGGGCATGCGAGGCCTGCCGCCCTTGGCGTGCGAAGGCGCGGGAGGGACTAGCGGCTCGACTCGCTCCCAGAATTCATCACTCACCGTCCAGGGCTTGGTTCGCGCCATCTGTTCTTCGCCTCCCGAAAACGTCTCCACCAACTACATCTTCATATTATCGCGGTTTCCGGATAAGGACTTAGTCCTGCAGCAGTGATCCGGTCGCCACGAAGCTAGCCCGTCCGGTGGTAGACTCGCCCGCGCAAGGGTCGCAGCGGCGAAGGGGTTCACGAACTGAAGCATACCAGACGGACGATCGCGGAGGGAGGCATCGCCTCGGCGGTTCCGCCCACCAGCCTCGTGATCGCCGCCACCGGCTCGGTCCAACTCGGGGCCGCCATCGCGAAGGGATTGTTCGACTCCCTGGGACCCGGAGGGACGGTGTTCCTGCGCATCGTGTTCGCGGCGCTCCTGCTCCTCGTCCTGTGGCGTCCGCGGCTCCACGGATACCCCCGCTCCGGTTACCTGGTAGCCATCCTGTTCGGTCTCGTGCTGGCGGGTATGAACCTCTCCATCTACCTATCCTTCGACCGCATTCCCCTCGGTGTAGCCGTGACTATCGAGTTCATCGGCCCCCTCGGCGTAGCCGTCGCCGGCTCCCGCCGACCCCTGGATCTCCTCTGGGTCGCGCTAGCCGCCGCCGGCATCCTCCTGCTCGCCCCCCTGGGCGTCCTGGGAGACACGGACCTGGACCCCGTCGGCGTTGCCTTCGCTGTCCTGGCCGGGTGCCTCTGGGCCGCCTACATCCTGCTCAGCGCCAGAACCGGACAGGCCTTCCCCGGCGGAACGGGGCTCGTGATTGCCATGTGCACGGGTACCATCGTCCTCCTGCCCGTGGGGGTGGCAAACGCCGGACCCGCGCTCCTCGACCCGAAGCTCCTCCTCGCAGGGTTCGCCATCGCAGTCCTCTCCTCCGCTATACCCTACTCCTTCGAAATGGCAGCCCTCCGGCGCCTACCCCCTCGCGTCTTCGGCGTACTCATGAGCCTCGACCCCGCAGTCGCCGCCCTGATGGGCTTCCTCGTCCTCGGCGAACGGCTCGGGCTCAAGTCCATAGCCGCAGTCCTCCTCGTGACCACCGCTGCCGCCGGAGCCTCTCTCTTCAGCAACAAGAATAATTAGCCGGCCAACTAATGTTTGAGCGGGTACTACCGCGACCTTGCGCAGGGCTGACGACGTGGCTGGGGTACCGACTACCGCTATCTGCGGCGTACGACCTTGACCTTGGTGGACTTACAGCAGAAAGCTGAAGCGCCCGCCGTCGAGAACCCGCGTCCGGTGAGCCTGCGGGAGAGGATCGCCGCCGCGAGGGAGCCCGAGGTCCTCGCCACCCTGAGCCTGACCGCCATCGGGCTCGGAGCCGGGTTTGTCCTGTTCACCTACATAGACCCGCTCCTGAGATCGCTCACGGGCTACGGCGGCAGGGGCGTGAGCGTTATGCTGCTGCTCTTCGGGGTGGCTGCCATAGCCGGCAACGCCCTGGGCGGCTACGGCGCGGACCGCTGGGGCTACGGACGAAGCCTCGTGATCATCTTCAGCGCCCTTGCGGCATCGTTTCTGCCCTTCTCGCTGCTGGCTCCGGCGTCAGGCACCTTCCTCGCGGTCGCCGGGGTGGGGGTGGTCCTGGTAGCGTGGAGCGTTGCCAGGTGGGTGCTAACGCCGTTTCAGCAGTACCGCCTGATCCGGCTTTCCCGGAGCAAAGCAACCTGGTCCTCTCCCTGAACGCCTCCGCCATCTACCTCGGCCAGGGCTTGGGGGCCGGCCTAGGCGCCCTCGTCCTCTTCTACGGCTCACTCGATTCGCTGGGCTGGGTGTCCGGGATCTGCGCCGCGATTGGCCTCGTCATCCTGGTCCTCGGCACACGCCCGCCCACAAGATTCCTAGCAATTGTTGTTCGCGCATAAACGCGAGCACTAATATACATCCCTTGCTGCCGATGGTATCAGAATGTTATCAAATGACACCCCGCGACAACCTGAAGGTCCTCCCCATTTAGAATATTTGGCTTAGGTAAGCCAATTGTGTAGAGCCGACGAGCGGGCTCGAACCGCTTTCCTGCTCATTACGAGTGATACATCGGGCGTTGCAGGGATTTGCAGGGGGTTGCAAATGCCGCATATTTGGAGGGGTTTCCTTTCTCCGGCTTGCTACGTGTTGCACCGTATTGCGTTCGCGGTGGTATCAGAGTGGTATCAATATCACCCTCGTATCCGCGTAACACTGTTGTCTACATCTAGTTCTTTTGAGATCAGAGTCTTGAACTGCGCTTCGCTCAATGGAGGATCGAAGCTAGTGGAAGGGCCGTTCTCGGAAATTCGCCGAAAAAGAAGGGCCAGGGTTCTATCGAAGCCCCGGCCCAAGAACGCAGGCTACACTCGACTCGTCAGCACAGGTTCGGCGCTTACGAAAAGCCTCGCCGCAACAGCGCTAACGCCGCTCCGCCGGAACCCACCAGCACCAGGGCTGCCACCAAGGTGAGCACCCAGATCAGCGGTGGACCGCCGGAGGTGGGCAGCGGGCTGGCACTAGCCGTCGCACTATGATTGGCGGCGGTCGGACTAGCGGTGGCGCTAGCTGTGGAGGAAGTGAGCGCCGTCTTGCGAACGGTATGCCCATCAGAAGTCAATACATAACCCTTGCTCGCCGGGTCGCTCGAATAGAACATCACGCCCTCAAAACTCATCTCACTTTCGCTGAAGTCCGTGAAGTCGAAGTTAGCACCCGTCAGCGAGATGCCATCTCCCTGATGATCGTCGGGCTTGGAAACTGCGGGCATAAGACACCATGCGGTGAGGACACCGTCTCCCTTATTCTCCAGGTGCACCTGGAGCTTCAGAAACCCTGAGAAGGAGGTTGATCCTGGAGGTCCCTGCCATCCTTTCTCCTTGAACTGCGGTCCCATACCCCACCAACCATCCAATTGCTCAAAGGAGGTGAAGTCGGTCACCTGCCACGATCCTTTTGCTGTGACCTTTCCAGAGGCATCCTCGATGGTGTATCGACCGCCGCCCTGAGCACTCTGGCTGCTCGGATCCCATCCGCCATTACCTGAGAGGATGACCTTTGAGCCATCGGGCGCTTTGGCAGAGGGTTTGCCATTGGAGTGATATCTTACCCCTTCGGGGTTGTTCGGATCTCCAAGCAGTTCGTAGTGAGTGAAAAAGAAGGTATATGGCAGGTCTTGAGCAGCCGCCTCAGACGGTTGTAGGCTAATACTCAACGTCAGCGCCACTAACAGTGTCAGGCTTGTGGTCAGAACGATTAGAAACGTCTTCATTTAAGCCTCCTATACGGTGATCGCCTTTACTTGGTGCACGCAGCTCGGTGAATAGAAACGTCGAAACGAGACTACCTACCTTTCCACTCCACTGTCTTGAGCGCCTCCTGCGCCTTGTGCCAGAACTCATCTGAGACGCCCCTTCGTGCGGGGCTGTGCTTGTTTTGGGTGTAGGATTTGTCCTCCAGTATCTCTTGCTAGCCTGGGCCTCCTTACTAACGTCTACGCCGGTACAGGCGCTCAGGGCCAGAAGATCACTAATAGCCCCAGTCGAAGGACATATTTCATTGCTAACCGGTACATCTTGCCTCCTTCCTTTTACCCTTCACGAGCTCACTCGACTTCCTAGCCGATGCCTAACGTCGCCATGAGTCCGGCATGGTCAGACGGCCACAGTCCCGAAGGAGTACAATCACCCAGTCCATCGCCGACTACATCGGCGTCGAGCGCCCTCAGACTGTTGCTAGGACTGCCGCGGAACAGTACGAGATCGAGCCGCTGGGTAAGGTTGACCGTCATGGTGAGGAGGAGAGGCTCGTGGCCGAAAGTGTTGCCCAACTCCCCAGGGTGCGTAGCGCTCCAGGCATCCGTAAACCCGGCTCCAGTCAAGTTGCTGTACGTCGGTGTTCCCGTCCCGTCTGCTCTGGAGTTGTAGTCACCGACAAGGATCACCGGGAGGGAGGTGTTGGACGGTCCGCTCAGGATCTCGTTGCCTTGGGCGACCTGGTACGGGTCGAAGAAACCCTCCTGCTCCAGATGTGTGTTGATGAACCGGAATTTATGGCCGTCCGATGTGACATCTACCGAACCCCATCCTCGCAAGATCGTGACGGACTGACCGGTATCCCCGATGGGGAGAGAAGCGTTGGTGTGGAAGTTCGCTGTTTGCACGTTGGAGAGCTTCAGCTCGGAGGAGGGCAGGTCCGTGCGGGCGAGGATCACGTCGCGGTCGGTAAGCCGGATGTCCTGCAGCACCCCGGGAGCCGTCCCTCCCGGATTCTCGACGTCGAAATTCTTGGTGACAGCCACGGGTGCGTAGTGCAATCCTCGTTCGTTTAGCTCTTGCAGGAGGATCTCCAGATAGTCGAGTCTGACACGCCTCGCCGGCGTCGGGTTTGCGGAAAAGGTATCGGGGGGTCCGGTACGGTAAAGCGACACCTCCTGAAGACCAACCAGGTGTGGCTGGGAGTGGGCGATCTCCGCAGCCAGGACCTCAGCCCGCTCTGGGAAGTTAGTCGCTACCACGCTTGCCCAGGTAGCTGTCGCAGCATCGACAATGGCATCGGGATTACCCGAGAATATGGCAGCGATGGCCTGGTCCAGGTTCGCGCCGAGGTAGAGGTTGCGGGTCATAACCGTGATGTGCTGGGAGTCAGCCGGCCGATCTGGACCTGCCGCCAGGGTAGTGGGCAGGCCACGGGTTGGGTCTTCGACATTAGTGCTTTGAGTGGTGTCTGAGCTCTGTCCAGAGGCCATCGGTGCAGCCACCACCAGTGCCAGGAAAATGCTGAGTGCTAGCGTTATAAGCCGTTTCATTACATCCTCTGTTTCGCGAGATTGTTCTGCCCCTCCGGTGCTGTTGGCGTTCATCGCATGGCTCACGAGATTGTCGTCACGGTGGTTGGTCGTTGTAGTGGAGCCAGCTGCAACGACCAGCGTCAGCAGAAGCAGCACCGCAAGCAGACCCATCACCACCGTTGCTCAATGGTGGTGGCCGCGTCTCATCTTGCTTATCGTCTTCCTTACATTTCTCTCTCCGCGTGATAGGTCTCATGAGAGCAGCTTATTCTCAGGGCATTGGCTGGCCGTTAGCTAGCGGGCCATAAAGGGGCCATTTCTTGTGCTAATTCTTTGGGCAGAGGAAAGGAAATGCCTTCCTTGCCCGAGCAGCACGGGGTGCCCCACAGGGCGGCCCTCGGGTTAACGCTAACCTTTTCGACCGGAGCGTTGACTCGGCATTCGGAGGTCTACTCGGCGAAGGTCTGGCCGGTGCGGTTACCGCTCGGCCAGGCGGAGTGCGACCTGCTCGCGAGAGTGTAGGTCCAGCTTCTTTAGGATAGCGGCGACGTGACGGTGAACCGTATGCTCTGAGAGCACAAGCTCTGAGGCGATCTGGCGGTTGGTGAGCCCCTGCGCTACCAGGGAAGCCACCTCCCTCTCGCGGCGGGTTAGGGCTGGTGGCTCGTGGGTGGAGTGTTGTCCTGGTGCGGAGGGGGCGTTCTTGGCGGGCTCCTCTGCAGAGAGGGCGTACTCGACAGCCTCCTCGAACGTCATCCCCTGTCCCTCAGCGAATGCCGTTTCCCAAGACACCTCGTCTATTTCAGAGCGGGCACCGGTCAGGTACGGTTCCTGCAGCGGCCACTCTCCGGATTCCTGCTGCGTGCCTATCATTTCGCGCAGTCCTTCGGCCGCCCCGAAGAGCCTGGCCGCTCGCTCGGCTTCTCCTCGTGCTCCGGCGGCGCACGCCAACCCCCCCAGGCTCTCTTCAACTACGACCTTATTGCCCACCTCCCTCCTCAATATGAGCCCTTCTGCGTACAGGACCTTGGCCCGCTCAGGGTCGCCTTGGAGTAGCGTCACCCACCCCAAGGTGTTGAGGGAATTAGCAAGGTAGAGTCTGTGCTTCTGCTCTCGGAGCATCGCCACGGCTTCTTCGCTTACCGCTGTCGCTCGCTCAAGGTTGCCTTGGTACAAGAACGTGTACCCTAGGTGGGTCAAGATAGAGGCGGTCAGCGCCGGGTCGCCCGACCCTCGGCACAGCGTCAGAGCCTCTTCTAGGAACTTCGTCGCCCGCTCGAAATCGCCCGCAAACCTCCACTCCATCCCCAGGCGGAAGAGGGAGGTCGCGACCCCCTTAACGCTGTCGGCTTCCCGACTCAGCGCGAGGCTCCTGTTGAATAACGCTGTGGCCGTCTCAAACTCCCCCTGGCTGTTCAAGATTAGCCCTAGCGTTATTTGGAGTTCGGCAGCGACGCTGTTTCCGCCTCCTGTGCGTAAGAGATCCACGCCTTCCAGCTCTAGGCCTTCCTCGCTGGCACGCTTAGCCCGACTGAGGTCACCCTGTTGAAACGCCAGCCAGGAAACCCTCTGCAGCGTTCTTGCGCGCGCCGCTGTCGGTGCTCGGCTGGACTTCGCCAGCGTCTTCTCGAGCCACCTGCGTCCCTCACCGAGGTATCCCCGCAGGTACCAGAAGTCTCCTAGTGCCGTACCCATCCGCAGCCCCCGGTTAGTGTCTTCGCCCTGTTCCAGAGACCAGGAGAGCGCTGCTCTGAGGTTGTCGTGCTCCATCTCGAGCTGATCCAGCCACGCCGCCTGCTGCGGCCCCTCTACTCCCGGCTCGGCTTCTTCGGCTAGTGCCAGGAAGAACTCGGCGTGGCAGCGTAGTGTCTCTTTGG
>JBPCIR010000207.1:0-3412 GCA_051006095.1 Rubrobacter sp.
CGGCCCGCGAGTTGCTCCCTGTAGCGCTTCGCCACGCCGAAGGTCGTCATAACGGCATCAGCCCCGCCATCTACGGCGGCTTCGATCACGGCCCCAGGGTCCTCGAGCCCCTCGATGGCGCCGTGGGCGCGCGCATGGTCCATCGCCACGATCAACGCCCTGCCGTCGGAAGCCAGTATCGGTACGTTCCTCATCTTCACCCCTGGAGTAGTTTGCAAAGTGGGCCAAATCTCTTTGCAAACGCTATCAGCTTCTCAGATTTCTCGCTGAAGACTGATCCCTCATAGCCGAAGTGTCGGTATCATCAGATACACGGACGGGATGCCACTGTTTCGGATGGCTCATGCCAGGTAAGATGGTCGCGAGGGACTCCCCAGGCGGTGCTGGCGAAAAAGAGTCGAGGAGGTCGCGTGGTCGAGCGTAGAGAGGCCAGGTCCTCCGGCGAACCTGGGGCGCCGGACCGGTTGTACGAGGGCTATATCTTCGATCTCGACGGGACCATCTACCTGGGGGACGAGTTGCTCCCGGGCGCGAAGCGTTTGATCCCGAAGCTGCGCGAGCTCGGCAAGCGTGTGATCTTCCTCTCCAACAACGCCACGAAAGACCCACGGATGTACGCGGAGAAGCTCGACGGGCTTGGCCTGAGGACACCGGCCTCAGAGATAGTAAATACGATTGTCACCATGACAGAGTGGCTGCTCTCGAACCACCCTGACGCAACGGTCTTTCCCATAAGCGAGGAGCCGCTCAAGGACTCGCTCTTTGAAGCCGGGATCAGGATGTCCGAGGACCCCGAGGAGATCGACATCGTTATCGCCAGCTACGACCGCACTTTCGATTACCGCAAGCTCCAGATCGCCTTCGACGCCATCTGGTTCTACGAGCGTGCGATGCTCGTCACCACGAACCCTGACCGTTACTGCCCGTTTCCCGGTGGCAGGGGCGAGCCCGATGCGGCGGCGATCGTCGCGGCCATAGAGGCGTGCACAGGAGCGAAGTGCCAGGTCAACGTGGGCAAGCCCGATCCCATCATGTTGGAGACTGTTATGGACCTGATCGGGCTCGAAGCAAAGGAGTGCGTTATGACCGGCGACAGGCTCTACACGGAGATCCGTATGGCGAGATTCGCAGGCATGACCTCGGCCGTCGTCTTGACCGGGGAGACTACAGCCGAGGACCTGGCTAATGAGTCGGAGGAAAATCTGCCCGACTACACGCTGGAGAGGATAGACCGACTCGTCCCGCCCGAATTGTGGGAAGAGTTCGGCTGGGAGGAAGGAGCACGGTAATGGCTGAGGGTCCTTATCTCCTTGGCATCGACTTCGGAACCGGGGGAGCGAGAGTCGGTATCTTCGATCCGGAAGGGACGCCTTTGGTCTTCAGCGAACGGGAATTCACGCTCGAGCACCCGCGTCCCGGCCGGGCAGAGCAGAACCCCGACGAGTGGTGGTCATGCCTGGTTGCTGCGGTGAAGGACGCGATGGAAGAGAGTGGTGTACCCGCGGGTGAGATCGCCGGCATCTCGGTAGACGCGGCGAGCAGCACCGTGCTCGCGATGGACGATAACGACAGGCACCTCAGGCAGGCCATCATGTGGATGGACGTGCGCTCTTCTGAGCAGGCCGACAGGATCGCCGGTACCGGCAATAACGCCCTCAAGTACAACGGCTACGGGGCTGTCTCAGCCGAGTGGGGGCTTCCGAAGGCGCTCTGGATCAAGGAGCACGAGCCGGAGGTCTACAACAACGCCAAACACATCTGCGACTGTTGCGACTGGCTGATCCAGCGCCTCACCGGCGAATGGACGTCCTCCATAAACATCGCAAGCTCGAAGTACTACTACGACCGCGACGAAGGCGGTTATCCGGAGAGTCTCTACGATGCAGTGGACGCAGGAGACTTACTCGAGAAGTTCCCCGAGGACGTCCTGGATCTCGGCACGGTCGCAGGAGAGTTGCGCAAGGAGGCCGCCGAGGAACTCGGCCTGAAGGCTGGCACGCCCGTGGCCGAGGGGGGAGTAGACGCCTACGTAGGGGCGATCGGCCTCGGGGTGGTCGAGCCGGGGAAGATGGCTCTGATCACAGGCTCTTCGCACGTGATGATCGGGCAGACTTCCGAACCTATCCACGATCCAGGCTTCTGGGGCGCCTACACGGACGCCATGATCCCTGGCCAGTACACTGTGGAAGCCGGTCAGGCCTCGACGGGCTCCATCGTGGCCTGGTTCAAGAACCAGTTCGCTGGCGACGCGGCCGCCGAGGCCAGGGAGCGTGGCGTGGACACCTACGATGTCCTGACCGAGCTGGCGCGCGACGTGCCCATCGGTTCGGACGGCTTGATCGTGCTCGACTATTTTCAGGGCAACCGCTCTCCTTATACGGACCCCCTGGCCCGCGGCATGATGTGGGGGCTGACCCTGAGCCACACCCCTGGGCACGTCTTCCGCGCCATCATCGAGGGTATCTGCTACGGCACGGAGAACATCCTTCGCACCATGCGCGGGCAAGCCTTCGAGCCGAGGCTCAACGTCGTCTCCGGTGGTCCTGCAAAGAGCGACCTGTGGATGCAGACGCACGCCGACGTATCGAACGTGCCGATCTCCTTTACGCGGGTAAGCGACGGTCCCGTCCTCGGCTCGGCGATGCTGGCCGCCATCGGGGCTGGGATCTACCCCGACATCCAGACCGCCGCCGAGAACATGGTCCACACCGCCGACACCATCGAGCCCGACCCAGGGCGCCACGAGGAATACGCGTTCTACGTGGACCGCTACATGGAAGCATATCCGCAGATGAAGGAGCTGATGCACAAGACGGAGCGCCACGTCGCCGGCGGTGGGGAGTAGGTTTATGGGTGAGCAGCGCATCAGAGCGGCCCTGCAGGAGGCCACAGACACTCAGAACGTGAACATCGGAGCTGGCGCGCTCGCCTCCGTCCCCGACGCCTTTCTGGAGGGTTTCGGTGACAGCCCCGCGGTTATCGTCGCCGACGGAAACACTTTCGAGGTCGCAGGCGAGGAGGTAAAGTGGCGACTCGAGAGAGCCGGGCACACCGTGTTAGAGCCTTACGTATTCCCGGCTGAGCCGTCCCTCTACGCCGAATACGGGAATATCGAGAAGCTGAGGGACTCTTTGCGGGAACACGAAGCGATCCCTGTGGCCGTAGGGTCGGGGACCATAAACGACATCGTCAAGCGATCCTCCCACGAGTGCGAGAGGCCATACATGTGCGTCGGAACGGCCGCGTCGATGGACGGGTACACGGCGTTCGGAGCTTCGGTCGAGAAGGACGGGTTGAAGCAGACGCTATCCTGTCCTGCTCCAAGGGTCGTGGTGGCCGACCTGGAAATCATCAAACGCGCTCCCGAGGACATGACGGCTTCGGGGTACGCGGATCTTCTCGGCAAAGTGAC
>JBPCIR010000208.1:0-5427 GCA_051006095.1 Rubrobacter sp.
CAGTCGGCTTTCGTAGCCACCATGACGGACGCCTACGTGACGTTCGGCGAGGCCGCTGCGGCCGCACTCAGGATGACCGAGGAGCGTCAGGGTGTTGAGGTCTCGGATGGGGACAGGCGAGAGATCCTGACCGGCCTTCGAGACCTGCCGCCGCACCCCGAAGTGCCTGAGAGCCTCGACCGTCTGCGCGAGGCTGGGTTCAGGCTCGCCACCCTGACCAACTCCACACAGGAGGTCGCGGAGGCCCAGATCGAGAACGCCGGGCTCACAGACAGGTTCGAGCAGATCCTCTCGGCCGACACGGCGAAACGCCTCAAGCCCGCTCCTGCTCCATACAGAATGGCTGCACGATCGCTCGTGGTCCCCGAACACGAGATGCGCCTCGTGGCGGCCCACGCCTGGGACGTGGCTGGCGCCATGCGCGCGGGTTGCGCCGCCGCTTTCGTCGCCAGGCAACCATTCGACCCGCTCGTCGAGGAGCCGGACGTGATCGGGGCGGACCTGGCCGAGGTCGCCGAAGGCATCATCGCCACCGAGGATTGAGAGCATTTCAGCATGCCGCCTTGCAGGCGGCTTGTCAGCCAGTCAGCCCCTCGAGGACGTCCTTTCCCGGACGCCGTTCGCCCCGCTCCATCGCGTGCATCAGTTCGACGACCCGCTCGTTGAGCGGGGTCTCGACGCCGTACTCCCGCCCCCGTTCAACTACTCCGCCGTTTATGACGTCGACCTCTGTCTTCGCGCCCCTTTCGAGATCCTGGAGCATAGAAGCTTTTGTGGCCCCCGCGTAGCCCATTGCCACTTCGAGGGCTTCGTCGGCCCTCCGGCGGTCTTCGGGGCCGCGTACGACGAGCGAATCCGCGGGGACGCCGAGGACTTCATCGAGTGTGATCTCCTGTGCCATCCCGACGTCGTAGCCTTCGCGCCAGACGGCGAGCGCGGCCTCTCTGCCGGCCGGGTCAGCGACGACCTCGCTGTAGAGTAGGCCCGAGACGGCGCCGAGGCCGGAGAAGGCGCTGTTGACGAGTAGCTTCGACCAGACCTGGCCGCTGATGTTCTCCGTGATACGCACGTCGGCCACCGTTCCTAGCGCCTCTGCGAGGAGGCGAGTCCTTTCCTTCATCCCGCCTTCTGGCTCCCCGATCACGAACGGTGCGTTGGTGGTCTGGGCGAGATGGCCGGCTCCGAGGTTCGTAGCCCCCCACTCCACCGTCCCGACGACGAGGTTCTCCGTGCCGACGATCCCGGCTATGCGCTCCTGCACGAGCCCGTTGCCCAAAGAGACGAACGTCTTTGCCAGGCCGAGCTCCACGAGAGAACCAAGGGCGGCTTCGAGGTGGGGCGCCTTGAGGGTTACGAGGGCGAATTCGAAGGGGCCTTCGAGGTCAGAGGGGTCGGCATGGGCGTCGAGCCGCACGTGACGCTCCTCGCCCAGTTCGTCGAGCAGGAGGCCAGGGTCCCGCATCCTGCTGACGTGCTCTTCGTCGGCGTCGAGGACGCTTACGCGTCGCACCCCACCTTTCATCTTCGCCGCCGTCACGCCGCCGATGGCGCCGGCCCCGACTACGAGGATGCTCGCCTCTATCATGGGCCGTCTCCGAATCCCGCATCGACGGGCGGCAGATCCTCCAACAGTGCGTTCAGCGCCGCATAGCGCCGGTCGCGCTCGATGAGCAACCGCTCCTGCTCCTCTTCCGTGTACTGCAGGAACCCGGCGCCGCTCTTGGTGCCCGTGCGCCCCTCTTCGACGAGCTTCCGCAGCGATTCCGGTGCCTCGAAACGCTCGCCGAGGCCCTCTTTCAGGACGTCGAGCACGTTCTCGTACACGTCCAACCCTGCCATGTCGGAGATCTGGAACGGCCCGAAGAAGGGCAGGCGGAACCCAAAGCAACTGCGCACCACCTCGTCGACCTCTTGCGGGGAGGCGAGCCCCTCCTCGACGCACCTTACCGCCTCCAGAAACAGGGCGTTCTGGATGCGGTTCGCCACAAAGCCAGGCCCATCACCGACGACGGCTGGACGCTTCCCTATCGCACGCAGGAACTCGACCAGCCGCCCGACGACCTCGGGTGCGGTCGCGGCGGCCGGTATGACCTCGACGCCGGGCGTCCACTCGGGTGGGTTGAACCAGTGCATACCGCAGAAGCGCCCTGGCCGCCCGACGAACTCCGAGAGGTCGTTGATCGGGAGCGAAGACGTGTTTGAGACGATAACGGCGTCTCGCGGGGCGGCCGCCGAACAAGCACCCAGGATCTCCTGTTTCAACCCGATGTCCTCGGGCACGGCCTCGAAGACGAGGCCTACGTCTCCCACGGTGCCAGCCACATCATCAGCGGTCTCCACGGCCTCGACCCTTACGACGGCGCTCTCGGCCAACAGCCCGGCCTCGGCGTGTCCCCTTGCCCGGCGCAGAAGCCGGTCCTTCGCCTCCCTAGTCAGTTCAGGCGTCGCGTCGGTGAGGAGCACCCTGATGCCGGCAGCGGCGAAGCACTCGGCGACGCCCAACCCCATCGTGCCGGCCCCGATGACGGCGGCCCCACGCGGCCAGTTATGGTGGGAGTCCCGCTCCTGCACCCAGCGAACGCGCTATCTTCTCAGGATGCTGTGGCCTGCGATCAGGGCCCCAGACAGAAGCGCAACGGCTGCCAGGACGATGTAAGGAGGACCGCCCGTGTTCGGTATCTCCTTGCCTGCATCAGTGCCAGGCACAACATCTTTGGGATTGTCAACATCTCCTGGTTGGTCACCTGGCTTGTACTGGTCGTCCACCGGCGCGAACTTGTCGTCCGGTGGTGCGAACTTGTCGTCCAGTGGCGGCGTCGCGTCGTCGGGCGCGTCCCCTCCTTCACACGTAATGCCCGTCGAGGAGACGACACTGTAATCGCCATCCGTGTCGAACGCCGTGTCAGCATCGGGGAACGTTGCGTGGTCGCCGATAAAGTCGTCGACCGGTCCCTCTATCCTCAGGATCCCGTCGTCCTCAGCTGAGATCGTGATCTCTCGTTGCTGGTCAGTGAAGATCGCCTGCGTTCCGTCGCCGTCTTCGACGGTTATGGACGCGCCCTGCGAGACGGTACAAGCGTCGGCTTCGACCAAGATCACGTCGGGCGGACTGTTGTTGTTGTCCGTATCCACACCGTTCGCGGCCGTGCCAGGGGGTATGCTGCCGCTGTCCTGCGCTCCTACAGGGAAGGCGACGAGGACAAAGACGATACACAACAGGACGAAGGTCGCGCCCGCTAAAGAAACCGCTCGCTGCATCCCCACCCTCCTTCGTCACACAACCAACGAAGGGTATTGTGCCTGATTGCGCAACATGGCGCCACCATGTCTTCCTGTGGCCTGAAACCTGATACCTACTTCACCAGTTCTCCATCGACTCGCGGATGATGTTCGCCAGGTCCTCTTCTCTTACCTCGCGGGGAGCCCCTACGAGAAGCCGCTGCTGTTTCATCGCGCCTTCTACGAGGTCTTCTATGTCGTCTTCGCCGTAGCCGAGCTCGCGCACGCCTTTCGGCGCTCCTACGTCTCTCATCAGCCGGATCAAGACCCCAGGCAGCGTGTTCTCGTCGGCCCTCTCTACCTTCTCGCCGGAGAGCAGCTCAGCGACTCTATGGTGCCTGTCCGGGTCGGCCTCGTACGTGAACCGGAACGCTGCGGGCGCCGTAACGATGACGGACCAGCCGTGCGGCACGAAGGGATGATCATCGGGATACCCTGGCGGCTGCCACTCGTGTTTGAGGCCTGCAATTGGGTAGGCGCAGGCGTGCGGGATATGGACCCCTGCTGAGCCGAAGCCTACGCCGGCGAGTGAGGCACCGAGCATCATCGCCCCGCGGGCCTCGACGTCTTCGCCGTTCTCGACGGCGCGCCTGAGGTACTTGCCGCCGTACTCTAGCGCCCTGGCGCTCCACATATCCGAGATCGGGTTAGCACCCTGATACGGTGGCCTGTCGTCGGGGCTCTCGGGCTTCGGGCGGGCGTCGTAGGGTTTGGAGATGTATGACTCGGCGGCGTGGCAGACCACGTCGAGGCCGCAGGATGAAGTTACCTCCGGCGGCATGCTCAGCGTGAGCATGGGGTCGACGACGCCGCGGTCGGGGCGCAGGTACTGGTGTGAGATGCCGGTCTTCACCCTCTGTTCTGGGATGTCAAGGATCGCGACCGTCGTCGCCTCGGCGCCAGTGCCCGCTGTCGTGGGGATAGCGAGGATCGGTTTCAAGGGCCCTGGCGGCTTCTTGCCTCCGCCGACGGGGGCGTTGACGTAGTCGACGATCTCACCCCCGTGCGTCGCTATGAGGCTGGAGACCTTCGCCGTGTCGATGCTCGACCCGCCTCCGACGGCGACGAACCCTTCGAAGTCTCCATCGACGGCGAAGTCTGCCGCGGCCTGGAAGGAGTCGTCCGTCGGCTCGACGCGCGAGCGGTCCCACACCTCGACCTCTACGCCCTCGGCCTCGATCAACTCCACGATGCGACCCGTTATGTTCGCCTTCACGACACCAGGGTCGGAGACGAGCATTGCCCGCCCGACACCCATCCGCTTCAGCTCCCAGCCAGCCTCCTCCGAGGCGCCAGGACCGTACTTCAACGGCGTGGCCTCCATGGTGAAGATAGTCTCGTGCCCGTTCCCACGGTCGGTCATCTCTCTCCTTCCCGCAACAGAATCCCCGAAGGTCGCTTCCCTCGGACTAATATATGCCCAACCCTGGCCAGCGACAACCGGGGAAGCCTGCAGAACTCCCGGTATATGCCGTTAACACATAAGTTTCATTTGCTTGTATAATCTGCGTGGCCGGCTCCGCTGAGAGCGAGGTGGGTGCTGGCTATGGACATTGTTTCGTGCATGACGAGGAGGTTTTCGGTTGACGGAGGAGAGAGGAGCGGTGTCCGGCATGGACCCTGCCGAGCTCTGGCGCCAATGGATGGAGTCGGGGAGCAGGATGTGGTCGGAGATGGCCCAGGGGGGGCAGGTCGACCCTTATGGCGCATACCGCCGTTGGTTCGAAGGCATGCGAGAGATGCAAGAGCGGGTGATCGGGGCCTCCCCCGAACCTGTCGCCGGCAACCCTGGGGTAAATGACCTCTGGCAGCGGTGGTTCGAGATGACCACGGACTCCTGGCAGAAGAGCGCCGAGATGGGCCAGAACGCGATGGAGATCCTTCCGCGTTGGATGCAGATGCTTGATGAGGCGCGCACCAACCTGGTTGCCGGGGGCGCTCCGCCGAGTGATCCCCTGCAGCTCGCCGCCCAGTGGTACAACGCCACGAGCGGCCCGTTCTCGGACTTTGTCGGGGATGTGATCGAGCGCGAGGAGTTCCTCGAGCCTTCGAGCCGCTTCCTCCAGAGCTACGCCAGCTTCTACAAAGTGTTCAAGCGCAACTCCGAGGACTACCTCAAGAACCTCCAGCTCCCCGTCCGCTCCGACA
>JBPCIR010000209.1:0-4732 GCA_051006095.1 Rubrobacter sp.
AAGAGGTCGACCAGGAGATCGCGAAGATCAAAGAGCAGGTCGGCGACCAGGCCCGCTCTTCAGGGCAGGACTTGAGCGACCAGGAGGCCTACGAGCAGGCCTTGAAGCAGAACAACATCACGGAAGATCAACTCCGCGAGGACATCCGTGAGAACCTTCCCGTCCAGAAGGTACAGGAGAGGGTGGCAGGTAACGCAGAGCCTTCCGACGAAGAGATCCAGAACTTCTACGAGAAGAACAAAGAGGCCCAGTTCACTACGCCTGAACAGCGATGCGTCAGGCACATCCTCTTCAACAAGGACCAGGAGCAGAAGGCCGAGGAGGTAAAGCAACAGTTGGAGGACGGCGGGGACTTCGCGAAACTAGCCAGGGAGGACTCCCAGGACCCCGGCAGCGCCGCGAAGGGCGGGGACCTCGGCTGCCTCGGCAAGGGTGAGACCGTCCCCGAATTCGAGGAAGCGGTCTTCGGGGCCGAGCAGGGCGAGATCGTCGGCCCCATCCAGACCGAATTCGGCTACCACATCATCCAGGTTACGGACATAAAGCCCAAGCAGACCCTCCCTCTTCAGGAGGTCGAGTCGCAGATAAGGTCCCAGCTCACTACCGAGAAGCAGGCTGAAGTGTTCAGCAAGTGGGTGGAGGAACAGAAGAAGAAGCGCGACGTCAAGTACCTCGAAGGTTACGAGCCGCCAGATCAGGGGTAGGGACGGTGGCGCCACACGTGGGCGTAGGGTTAGTATGGAGCTAGTCAGCCAGTCAGCACGCCGCCTGCGGCGGCTCGTCAGCTAGTCAGCCAAAAGAATATGGGAGTGCGGTACACAGGATAGGACGATCGGAACTCGGGGACCACGACCACTTCAGGAGAGGCGTCGTAGAAGCTCGGAGGCTGGCTCGCCAACAAAAAGCTGACAAGCTGAAATGCTGAAGTGCTGACAAGCTTCCGACCAAAGGGAGGATAATGACGGAGATCGTCGCTGTCCACGGGCGTGAGATCCTGGACTCCAGGGGAAATCCGACGGTCGAGGTGGAGCTGGCCACGGTGAGTGGTTTCGTCGGTAGGGCCTCGGTTCCGTCGGGGGCCTCGACCGGCCAGAACGAGGCCGTCGAACTGCGTGACGGGGAGGGGGAGCGCCACGGCGGCAAGGGCGTGCTTAACGCCACCGAGAACGTGGACACCGAGCTGGCACAGGTGATCCTCGGGCTCGACGCTGCCGACCAGAGGACCCTCGACCTTGCCATGATCGAAGCCGACGGCACCGACAACAAGGGTCGTCTCGGGGCCAACGCGATCCTCGGCGTCTCGCTGGCGGCGGCGAAGGCCGCCGCGGAAGCCTCTGCGCTCCCGCTGTATCGTTACCTTGGAGGGGCTGGTGCTTACACCCTTCCGGTCCCTTGCGCCAACATCATGAACGGCGGCGCCCACGCGGCCAACAACGTAGATTTCCAGGAGTTCATGGTCGTGCCTGTAGGTTTCGACGCCTACGCCGAGGCGCTCCGCTCGGTCGCCGAAGTCTACCAGGTGCTCAAGAAGCTACTCGCCGAGCGGGGTCTCTCAGGAGGTATCGGCGACGAGGGTGGCTTCGCGCCCGACCTGGAGAGCAACGACGCCGCGCTCGGACTCATCTCGGAGGCCGTCGAGAGGAGCGGATACTCCCTGGGGGACCAGATGGCCTTCGCGCTCGACCCTGCCGCCTCCGAATTCTACGAGAGCGGCGAGTACGACCTTGCCGGCGAGGGTAAGAAGCTCTCCAGGGAGGAGATGGTGGACTACTACGTGGGGCTGTGCGACGAATATCCTATACTGAGCATCGAGGACGGCCTCGCCGAGGACGACTGGGACGGGTGGGCCATGATCACAGAGCGGTTGGGAGACAGGGTCCAACTCGTCGGCGACGACCTCTTCGTTACGAACCCCAAGATACTGGCGCGCGGCATCGGTGAAGGGGTCGGAAACTCCATCCTCATAAAGGTGAACCAGATCGGCACGCTGACGGAGACGTTCGAGACGATCGAGCTCGCGCACAAGTCCGGCTACACGACGATGATCAGCCACCGCAGCGGGGAGACCGAGGATGCGACGATCTCCGATCTCGCCGTGGCCGTGAACGCTGGCCAGATCAAGACCGGCGCGCCTGCCCGCGGCGAGCGCGTCGCGAAGTACAACCAGCTTCTGCGCATAGAGGAGGCCCTCGGACGTTCTGCCTTCTATCCTGGCCTGGCGGCTTTCAACCCGAGGGTGAAGCCGGGGAGTGGGGGCTGAGGTTGCGCAGGACGAAGATAGTCGCGACGCTGGGTCCTGCCACCTCCTCGGATGAGGCCATAGGTTCGCTCGTCCGTGCCGGGGTTGACGTGACGAGGTTCAACTTCTCCCATGGCGAGCACAGCATGCACCTGAAGAACGCCGGCATCGTACGCGACGCCGCCAGGGAGCTCGGGCGCAACGTCGCCATTTTGCAGGACGTTCAGGGACCAAAGATCCGGACCGGCGACGTAGAGGACGGGACGGAGCTCGTAGAGGGCAGCCGGATCGTGCTCGCCCCCGGGGACTTTACGGGGGACGCGAGCCGGCTCTCGACCTCATACGAGAACCTGGCTGACGACGTGCGCCCTGGCCATCGTCTGCTTATAGATGACGGCCTCATCGGGTTGCGGGTCGAGAGCGTCGAGGATGGCGAGGTCATCTGCGAGGTCCTCGAAGGCGGCCCTGTCTCATCCCACAAGGGTCTCAACTTCCCTGACTCTACCCTCTCCATAAGGGGCCTCACGCCCAAGGACATCGAGGATCTGCGTTTCGGAATGGAGGAGCTCCACCCCGACTGGGTGGCGATGTCCTTCGTGCGCACGGCGGACGAGGTCAGGGAGCTCAAGGAGCGGATAAAGGAGTTCGGCGGCAACGTGCCTGTTATCTCCAAGATAGAGAAGCACGAGGCCATAGACAATATCGAGGACATCATAGGGGCCTCGGATGGGATCATGGTCGCGCGGGGGGACCTCGCGGTCGAGCTCTCCGCCGAGAGGGTGCCTATAGAGCAGAAGCGCATGGTGGCGCGTTGCAGGCGCCTCGGCAAGCCGGTCATCGTGGCCACCCAGATGCTCGACTCAATGATCCGGAACCCACGCCCAACGCGGGCCGAGGTCTCTGACGTTGCCAACGCCATCTTCGATCGGGCCGACGCCGTAATGCTCTCGGGGGAGACGGCCGTCGGACGCTACCCGATGCAGAGCGTGCAGGAGATGGAGCGGATCTGCCGGGCCGCGGAAGGGGCTATCAACTACGGGCGGGACATCCCGGCCTCGGCCTCCTGGGGCCGAGGCGACCGCTACGACGCCGTTACCCACGCGGCCTGCGAGCTCGCAGAAGACCTGGAGGCCGAAGCCATCCTGACCTCGACCCAGACGGGACTCTCCTGCATAAGGGTCGCCCGCTTCAGGCCGCCCAACAAGATCCTTGCCATAAGCCCCATCGAGCACACCGTCAGGATGCTCGCGCTGGTGTGGGGTGTAATCCCCATCCACGGGGAACAGGCCGGCTCCCTGGAGGACCGCTTCCGGGGGGCTATCGAGGCCGCCAGGGAAGCCGGACACCTCAAGGACGGCGACGAGGTTATCCTTACGGGCGGGACCGCAGGGTCCGTGCCAGGCTCGACGAACGTCGTCGAAGTATCCACGGTGGGCGAGGAAGTGTAGAAGGAGCATGGTGAGACCGGGGTGAGCGTACCAAGGAGACTTAAGCCCCTGGTGGTCGTGATCTACGCGGCCTTCCTGGGCCTCCTCCTCGCCTCCTACGTCCCACCACTCCAGGACATACTGCATAACCGGGCCGAGATCCCCACCCTCGAACAGAGACTGCAGGAGACAAGAACGCAGAACACCACGAACGAGCGCCTCATAGAAGAGCTGCAAACCCCCGCCGGCATCGAGCGCGCCGCCCGCGAGCGTTACGGGATGGTTAGGCCCGGCGAGAAGGTGTACATTATTCCTTCGGAATAGGCATCAGGCTACAGGCTTCAGCCGTCAGGAGGGTCCGTGAGGAACGATCGTCCAGCGAAAACGCCGACCGAAACCGGGCCTCGCCCCATCGTTCGAGCATCGTTAGTTGAAGCCCTGATGCCTGAAACCTGACACGATGCCTGAAGCCTCCAAAGACTATAATGCCGTTGCGCGGCAGCTCGGCCGTAGTCCGCGCCCTTTCCGTGTCGCCGCCCGTTGTCCTTTCGGCCTGCCGAGCGTTATCGAGAACGAGCGGACGCGCGAGATGCCGACGAGCTTCTGGGTCACCTGCCCGAGCCTCATCGCCGCGATCTCGCGCGTCGAGTCGACCGGCGGCGTCAGGGAGGCACGAGAAGCGGTGGGCGAGTCGACAGTCGAGGAGATCCACAGCGCTCACCGCTCCCTCTATGGGGCCCGCGTCGCAGGGGTCCGCGACGAGGCCTGCGGCAGCGTTAAGTGCCTCCATGCTTTCACGGCCCTACACATCTCGGGCGCCATCCCAAACCCTGTAGCCGAATGGACCCTCCGGCGCCTCGACGACCCCTACCCGGAAGGCCACTGCTGCAGTGCGGAGGGCACGGATTAGTAGCTGCTATACTCCCGACCGAATCCCCGGGGGGCGTGGCGGAATCGGCAGACGCACCGGACTTAAAATCCGGGTCCTGAGAAGGAGTGTGGGTTCGAGTCCCACCGCCCCTACTGACGAGTTTCACCGGTCAGCGGCGAGCCGGGCAGCATAGAA
>JBPCIR010000210.1:0-4399 GCA_051006095.1 Rubrobacter sp.
CCGCGGACGCGCTGGAGCTCGCGCAGGAACTCGGGGTTCGTGCGGGTCTCCTTGAGCTTCTGGATCAGGAGCTCTATCTTCTGCGCGCTGTCCAGGGCGTTGAGGATGCTGCGGACCTGCCATACCCGCTGGGCCTCGGCCGGCTCCATGAGCAACTCCTCCTTACGCGTCGAGGAGTCCTCGATATTGATGGCGGGGTAGATCCTGCGGTTCGCCAGCTTCCGGTCGAGCCTGAGTTCCATGTTGCCTGTGCCCTTGAACTCCTCGAAGATGACCTCGTCCATCCTGCTGCCTGTCTCGACGAGCGCGGTAGCCAGGATCGTCAATGAGCCGCCGTCCTCGATATTGCGCGCCGCACCGAAGAACTTCTTGGGCGGGTAGAGAGCCGCCGAATCGACTCCACCGGAGAGGATCCTTCCCGAAGCTGGAGCGGCGAGGTTGTAGGCCCGCGAGAGCCTGGTTATGCCGTCGAGCAGGACTACGACGTCCTCCCCCTCCTCGACCAGGCGCTTGACGCGCTCGAGGACGAGCTCTGCGACGGCGATGTGGTTATCGGCGGGCTGGTCGAAGGTCGAGGCGACGACCTCGGCCTCCTCTACGCTGCGCTGCCAGTCCGTGACCTCCTCAGGGCGCTCGTCGGCGAGCACCACGAACAGTTTGGTCTCGGGGTAGTTGGCCGCGATGGACTGGGCTATCTGCTTGAGGATCGTCGTCTTGCCGGCCTTCGGAGGCGAGACGACCATGCCGCGCTGGCCCTTACCGATGGGTGCGACCAGGTCTATGACGCGCGGGGCGATGTCGTTCGGCTTCCACTCCAGGCGCAGCCGCTCCATCGGATACAGCGGCGTCAGGTCGTCGAAGTTCGGGCGCCAGCGGCCCTTCTGGGGCTCCTGGCCGTTCACCGTCTCTATGCGTACCAAAGCAGGGTACTTCTCGCCCTCGCGGGCCGGACGGATCTGGCCCACTATCTGGTCGCCACGCCTCAGGTTGAAGCGTTTGATCTGGCTGGTCGAGACGTAGACGTCGCCCTTGCTCTGGCTGTAGCCTCCGGTCCTGAGGAATCCGAAACCGTCGGGTAGTACATCGAGGATTCCGCTCTGCACGTTCTCCTCGCCGCCCTTGCCATCCCTGTCGCCCCGCTGTTCCTGGCGGCGGTTCTGACGGCCGTTCTTGCGGTCGCCGCGGCTCCGCTCCTGACGCTGGCGTTCGACCTGCTCCGTGGTGGCGAGATTCGTGTCAGCCTCGCCGAAGCCGTCGACGGGCGCGGCCACTGGCGTCTCCGTCGCGCCGTTGGGCTCTTCCGTCGTTGCTGGGGCTTCCTGCGTTGCGGTCGCCGTGGCGCCCCCGTTGGTCGCGTTGTCGTTCTGCTGGCTCGCTGCCTGCTCTGTCGCGACCTGGTAGATCATCTCTGCCAGCTCGGGCTTGCGGTACTTGCGGTACTGCTTTATTCCTAGCTGCGAGGCGATCTGGTGCAGGTCACTCAGGCGCTTGCTCTCCAGGGTAGATCTTTCGGTCATGCTTGTACTCCACCTCTCCTGTTTACGATGCGGAAATGTCTTTCATCGGATTTCTTCACGGGTTTGTCAAAGCTGGAAGCCCAGCCGCCCTGCTTCGGGCTCTAGGGCATGGATGGTGTCCATGAATCTTACCACACGGGGCTCTGTCGACATGACGACCGTATGCGTCCTCGCGCCGCCCCGGAAATACCTGACCCCGCTCAGGGTCTCGCCTGGGGTGATCCCCGTCGCCGCGAAGAGCACGTCGGTGCCCCTGATCAGGTCGTCCAGCGCAAGCTTGCGCTCGGGGTCTGTGAAGCCGTACTCTTCGAGTTTCTCGACCTGCGAGCGTTGCGTCGGCCACATCCTGGCCTGCATCTCCCCGCCGAGGCACTTCATTACCGCGGCTGCGAGGATGCCCTCGGGGGCCCCTCCTATACCGATGATCGCGTGCAGGTCGGCCCCACGCATCCCCACGGCGATGGCCGGGGTCAGGTCTCCCTCGGGCCTTATCTGGATGCGCGCACCCGTCTTACGGATCTCCTCTATGAGGCTCTCGTGCCTGTCGCGGTCGAGGACGGCGACGGTGATCTCCGATGGCCTGCGGCCGAGCGCTCCCGCTATGGCCTCTATGTTCTCCGATACCGGGGCGTCTATGTCGATACTACCCTTCGCTGCCGGGCCGACGATCAGCTTGCTCATGTACATATCCGGGGTCCTTAGCATGCTCCCCCTCGGGGCCGCAGCGACCGCGGAGATCGAACCCTCCTGCCCCTTTACGAGCAACTGCAAACCCTCGATGGGCTCGACAGCGAGGTCGGCTTCCGGACCTTTTTCCCCTAGCGAGTCGTCCACGCTGACTATCCCAGGATGGCTCTTTGGCGCTCTGACCCGCCCCTTCTCGTCGAGCCGCTGCTCGCGCAGTACCGTTACTCTTCCTGATATCGGGACTCTCTCCAGCTCCTCGCGAAAAGCCTCCGTGGCTAGCGTGTAGGCCCGCTCCGAGTCTCCGGAACCCTCGAGGTGCGCAACCTTCAGAGCAACCCGCTCGGTCACCGCGGCATATTCCACCGCGGCCGAAGCTATGGACCCCGAGTGGGAATCAGTAACGTTAATGGGCTCTCACCGAACCTCCCATGACCCACCAAGATAGACCGCACGCCACAAAGATCTCTTGTGGCTAGGTCTGCGTCGAAACGGTGCGGAGTGGTTCCAGGGAACCAGCGTACCTGACGCTCTAATTATACACCAGCGCCGGTACATCGACCACCGGCTCAGGGCGTCTTGTTTGCCACCGCCTCCTGTGCGAGCCCGAGAAGCGCCCTGTCGAGGTTCTCGCCCACGGGGTCGTTGTCGCAGTAGAAGACGGGTTTACCCTCCTCGGAACCCTGGCGCGTAACGACGTCGACCGCCGCCGCCTTTATCTCGGTTAGGTAAGCCTCGACCCCGGACATACCCCGGAGGTCCTCAGCAAGACGCTTTCTGTCGGAGAGGTTCCCTGAGGAGGCGACGACTTCGCAACCGTAGTGTTCCTCGAGGTGCCTGGCGAGCGTATCGAGGACGGAGGGTGGCGCCGTCGAGACATAACCGATCCGCATTCCCTCGACCTTTCCGACCGGACGGGGCCTGAAGACCGTCGGGATCACGACCAGATCAGGGCGTATCTCGTGGACCGCCCGCAGGAGACCGCTAACTTTCTCCGGGCTTGCAAGCGGCTCTTCGCTCATCGTGAGGAGGAGCAGGTCTGAGAGGAGCAGGCGGTAGGTGCCCAGAAACCCCACGATGTACTCGGGGTCCTGGTTGGCCCCCGCGACGAGCACGCGCCGCTCGACCCTGACCGGGGGCATCGCCGCCCCCGAGCCGTCGAAGACGGTAACGCGGGTATCGAGGCCGTTGGCGATCTCGGCCCCTTCGAGGACGTTCGAGACGAAGGGTTCCCCTGCCAGGCCGCCACCGCACCTGCGGCATCCGACGGTCGTTACCCTGCTCAGGGCAGCTGTCTCGTAGTAGTCGCTCGCGGCGTGCGCCCCGCGGCCGAGAGCCTCGAGCAAATACTCGCTGCCGACCTCCATCTTGTGCCCCTCGATGACCTCGGGGCGCTCCGGTCCTCCGCGGCCCATAGAGACCACTCCGGGGTCGAAGCCCTCACGGGCTAGTAGACGCGCCAGGTAGCCTGAGATCGCCGTCTTCCCGACTCTCTTTCCCGTCCCGATCACGGCCAGCGAGGGCTTGGTGGAGACGGGGCGAAGTTGCGGCGGCTTCAACTCGAAGTCGCTGCCGAGGTAGCGCGCCCCGGCGAAGAGGGCGAACGAGGCTATCTTCATCCGCTCTCTGTAACCGATTACGGGCTCGTCTGAGAGGTCGACGACAACGTCGACCTCGTACTCGGCGAGCGCCTTCTGTACCGCGGAGACGGGGTCAGTGTCCTCGACCAGCGGTACGCCGTAGTCGGTGCCGTCCTTGATCTTCTCCGTGCCGCCAAGGAAGGCCGCTGCTACGCCTTCGGCTTGCAGGGACTGCCGCACGCTTTGCATCGCGTCGATGACGACGGGAGGATAGTGCTCGCCGTCGATCAGGAACAGCGCCCGCACGAGGCTCTAGCTCATCGTTCGTCGCTGAGGACGGTCCCCTGGTCTGCCATCGCCCTGGACCTCCTCGTAATGAAGATACTGGTGGGTCGCTGAGTCGAAGTCTACGATCATCTCGCGGTCCTTGAACGGATACTTGCGGAAGACCCTGACCCGCCCCTCCTCGATCTCTATGACGTTGTAACAGGGGCGCGTGTTACCCCTGAGACGGGTCGTCGAGGCCGTCCCCGCGTTGACGATAAACATGTTCTCCAGCTTCCAGGAGTAAGGCACGTGCTTGTGCCCGGAGAGGACGAGGTCGACCTCCGTATCGGC
>JBPCIR010000211.1:0-14429 GCA_051006095.1 Rubrobacter sp.
GTTTGCGTCGTTCTGGCCTCTGAAGGCTACCCCGAGTCATCGTCGTCGGGAGATGAGATCTCTGGCCTGGAGAACATCCCAGCAGGGGTCTACGTCTACCACGCGGCCACCGAGGAGATCGAAGGCCGCTTCTACACCGCCGGGGGCAGGGTATTGAACGTCGTCGGGACCGGGCCGAACATCATCGAAGCGCGGGCCCGCGCCTACGCCGCAGTCGAGCAGATCCACTTCGAAGGCATGCACTACCGTACGGATATAGCCCTCGAGGCGATAGAACTGGAGGAGCTTTGAGCCCGAGTGTAGGAATCCTGGTCGGAAGCGAGTCTGACCTCCCCATCCTCGAAAAATGCACGGCCCGCCTCGAAGGCTACGGCATCGAGTACGAACTCGAGGTCCGCTCGGCCCACCGTAACCCTGAAGGCGTCTCCGAATACGCAGGCACGGCCCGCGAACGCGGCCTGAAGGTAATAATCTGCGCCGCCGGCATGGCCGCCCACCTGGCAGGGGCCGTCGCAGCTCGTACGAACCTGCCCGTCATCGGTATACCCGTCGCCTCCGGCTCTCTAGGCGGATTCGACGCCCTTCTCGCCACCGTCCAGATGCCTTCTGGTGTTCCTGTCGCCACCGTAGCCGTCAATGGCGCCGCCAACGCCGCCGTGCTCGCAGCCCAGATCCTCGCGCTCTCAGACCCCGAACTCGCCGAGAGGCTAGAGGGATAAGCTTGATCGAGACGGCACGATACTCGCCACAGAGAGAGCGGGTTGGTATCGCGTGATCGAACGCTACACACTCCCCGAGATCGGGGCGGTCTGGACCGAGGAGGCGAAGTACCGAGCCTGGCTCAGGGTCGAGCTTGCGGTCAGCCGGGCGAGGGCGCAGCTGGGGGAGATCCCCACCGAAGAAGTCGAGGAACTCGCCGAGAAGGCTGACTTCACGGTCGAACGCATCCACGAGATTGAACGAGAGACCAACCACGACGTAATAGCGTTCGTGACCAACGTCGCCGAGTACGCCGGGGACGTCGCCCGCCACTTCCACTTCGGCCTGACGAGTTCGGACGTGCTTGATACGGCGGGAGCGTTGCAGCTCGGGGAGGCCCTGGATCTCACCCTCGGCGAAGCGAGAGCGTTGACGCTGCTTCTGGCCGAGATGGCGTTGGAACATCGCGACACGATTATGGTCGGGCGGACGCACGGGGTACACGCCGAGCCGACGGTGTTCGGGCACAAGCTCGCCGTTTGGGCTTTCGAGATGGAGCGGAACCTGGACCGGCTCTCCCACGCGAGGGAGGTCGCTGCCGTGGGTAAGATCTCAGGCGCCGTCGGCACCTACGCGAACATCGACCCGAAGGTAGAGGCGATCACCTGTCAGGATCTCGGTCTGTCCTCTTCGCCTGCCTCGACCCAGGTCGTGCAGCGTGACAGGCATGCCGAGGTTCTCTCCACACTCGCCATCCTCGGTTCCACGATGGAGAAGATAGCGTTGGAGATCAGGGGCGCCCAGCGTACCGAGGTCCGCGAGCTCGCAGAGCCGTTCGGACGCGGTCAGAAGGGCTCCTCCGCGATGCCCCACAAGCGGAACCCGATCCTGGCCGAACGCCTTTGCGGCATGGCCCGTCTGTTGCGCGCGAACGCCGCCGTCGGCTTCGAGAACAATGCCCTCTGGCAGGAGCGGGACATCTCCCACTCCTCGGCGGAGCGAGTCGTACTCCCCGACTCGACGATCCTGGCCTTCTACATGCTGCGCACCACATCCCGCATCCTGCGCGGCCTCCAGGTCGACGAGGGGCGCATGATCGAGAACCTGAACAGCGGGGGCGGCATCGTCTACTCGGGCCGCGTCTTGCTCGCCCTCGTCGAAAACGGCATGGCTCGCGATGACGCATACAGGATCGTGCAGGATGCCGCGATGCGGGCCTGGGAAGGTGAGGGTGGCTTCAGGGAGCTGCTGGAGGCGGATGGCGACGTACGCGAACGATTGGGCGATGGACTGGATGATCTCTTCGACCCCGCACACGCGCTGAGGAACCTCGGCGTGGTTTTCGGCCGGATAGAGGAGCTGAAAGAGAGGCTGGAAGATGACTGAAGATCTGCTGTACGAGGGCAAGGCAAAGAAGGTCTTTACGACGGATGATGAGAACACGCTGCTGCACCGCTACAAGGACGATGCGACGGCGTTCAACGCCAAGAAGCGCGGCTCCTGGAAGGACAAGGGCAAGACCAACGCGACCATGAGCGCGGCGATCTTCGCCTACCTCGAGACCCACGGTGTCCCCACCCACTTCGTCGAGCAGGTCGACGAGACGAGCATAAAGACCAGGAAGCTCGACATGCTGCCGGTCGAGATCGTAGTTCGCAACGTGGCCGCTGGCTCCCTCTCGCGCCTGCTCGGCTTCGAGGAGGGGAGGAAGCTCAAGGCCCCAATTGTAGAGTTGTGCTACAAGGACGACGATCTCGGAGACCCCCTGCTCAACTGGTACCATTTCAGGGAGCTCGGCGTCTCCGACGAGGACCTGGAGTTCTGCGAGGAGCTCGGTTTGAAGGTCAACGAAACCCTCGCACCATTCTTCGACGAACGCGGCATAGTTCTCGTCGACTTCAAGATAGAGGCGGGTCGGGACACCGAGGGCAACCTAATGCTGGCAGATGAGATCTCCCCCGACACCTGCCGTTTCTGGGACAAAGAGACCGGCGAGAAGCTGGACAAGGACCGTTTCAGGAACGACCTGGGAGGCGTCGAAGAAGCCTACGCCGAGATGCTCCGAAGGGTCACGGAGATCACACAAAGAGGCGCGGTAGATTGAAGATCCGGGTCCTCGTCCGCCCGAAGGCCGGCATCCTCGATCCGCAGGGCGAGGCTGTGAAGAATGCGCTTCCCGCCCTCGGTTTCGAGGGGGTTCACACCGTCCACGTCGGAAGGCTCGTCGAGATGGAAGTCGAGAGGTCCGACGAGGTAGACGCCATGTGCCGCAGGCTCCTCTGCAACCCGACGATAGAAGAGTACGAGTGGGAGGTTATTGGGTGAGGATAGGCGTTACGGTCTTCCCAGGGTCCAATTGCGACCGCGATGCGCTGTATGGTGTGGAGCGTATGGGTGCGGAGGCGGTCGAGTTGTGGCACGCCGATGCGGACCTGAAGGGCGTCGACGCCGTGATCGTTCCCGGAGGCTTCTCCTACGGCGACTACCTAAGGCCCGGCGCGATCGCCCGCTTCGCGAACGTCATGGGCCCGCTGGAGGAGTTCGCCAGGGAGGGGGGTCCGGTTCTTGGTGTCTGTAACGGCTTCCAGGTCCTTACCGAGGCGCACCTCTTGCCTGGTGCTCTGCTCCGCAACACGAACATGCGCTTTGTCTGCGACCGCGTCCGGGTCCGCGTCGAGACCGTAGACACGCTCTGGACTGCGGGCTGTGATCCCGGCGAAGAGCTGACCCTGCCCGTCGCCCACAACGAGGGGAACTACTTCGCCGACCCCGAGACGCTCTCGCGGCTGGAAGAAGAAGGGCGTGTCGTGCTGCGCTACCTCGAGAACCCGAACGGGTCGGCGAACGATATCGCGGGCGTCTGCAACGAGGGCCGCAACGTCGTCGGCATCATGCCGCACCCGGAGAGAGTTTCAGACCCTGCCCTCGGCTCCGACGAGGGATTGAGGATACTGCGTTCCGTGCTTGTGGGGGCAGGGGTCTGAATATCCAGGAGACATACACCACTTTGGGGCTCTCGGACTTCGAGTACGACCGCATCCTGGAACTGATGGGCAGGGCGCCGAATTTCCTGGAGCTCTCGCTGTTCTCCGTGATGTGGAGCGAGCACTGCGGGTACAAGAATTCGCGCCCGCTCCTCAGCCGCTTCCCGAACGAGGGGACTCGTGTGGTGCAAGGGCCAGGGGAGAACGCTGGTGTGGTCGAGGTAGGGGATGGGTGGGCGCTAGCGTTCAAGATGGAGAGCCACAACCATCCTTCCGCCGTGGAGCCTTACGAGGGGGCAGCGACGGGGGTAGGTGGGATCATTCGCGACATCCTTGCGATGGGCGCCCGGCCTGTCGCGCTTCTCGACTCGCTGCGGTTCGGGCCGTTAGATGGGGAGCGCAACCGTTACCTCTTTCGGGAGGTCGTGCGTGGTATCGGAGGGTACGGGAACGCCGTCGGGGTACCTACGGTCGGAGGGGAGGTCGAGTTCGGTCGGGCCTACTCAGGCAACCCGCTGGTCAACGCCATGTGCGTAGGACTGATCCGGGTAGAAGACCTCGTCCGTTCGAGCGCTACTGGTAACGGCAACCTCGTCGTATTGTTAGGCTCGAAGACCGGACGCGACGGCATACACGGGGCTACCTTCGCCTCGGACGAGCTAACCGATGAGTCCGAGTCCAAGAGGTCCAACGTGCAGGTTGGTGATCCGTTCTGCGAGAAGATGCTGATCGAATGTTGTCTGAGGTTGCTGGATGAGGACCTGCTTGTCTCTTTGCAGGACCTCGGTGCTGCCGGCATCACCTCCTCGGCCTCCGAGATGGCCGCGAAGGGCGGGGTCGGCATCGAGATCGAGACCGACAGGGTGCCCCTGCGCGAGAGCGGGATGGAGCCTACCGAGGTCATGATCTCCGAGTCCCAGGAGCGAATGCTCGCAGTCGTCGAGCCCGAGAAGATCGATGAGGTCCTGCTGCTCGCCGAACGCTACGAGCTCGTCGGGGCCGTCGTAGGCCGCGTCGCAGGTCACGGCGACCTGCGCGTGATCCACGATGGGGAGGTGGTCGGCACCGTCCCCGCCGAGCACCTCGCCGACGCTCCCGTCTACGAGCGCGACGTGGTGCGTCCACGGTATCTGGACGACGTGCCGAAACTCGACCCGAACGAGCTTCCCGAGCCGGAGGATTACAACACCGTATTGATCGCGATACTCGGTCATCCGAACCTGCGTTCGCGGCGTCCGATCTTCACCCAGTACGACCACCAGGTCGGCACGGATACCGTGGTCTTGCCCGGCGCCGACGCCGCCGTAGTGCGCATAAAGGGCACCGATCTCGGCTTCGCCGCTACCACGGACGGCAGGGGCCGCCACTGCTACCTCGATCCAAGGGGCGGCGGGGCCGCCACGGTCGCCGAAGCGTATCGAAACCTCTCGTGCGTCGGTGCAGAGCCTGTCGCCGTCACGGATTGCCTCAACTTTGGCAGCCCGGAGAAGCCTGACGGCTACTACCAGCTCGCTGAATGTATAGAGGGAATGTCCGAGGCGTGCGAGGTCTTCGGGACGCCTGTCGTGAGCGGCAACGTCAGCCTCTATAACGAGACTGACAGGGGCGCGATCTACCCGACCCCCACCATCGGGATGGTTGGTGTCATGAGGGATGTGAGCAGGCACGCCACACCTACGTTCAAGCGTGAGGGAGATCTAGTTGTGGTGATCCGGAGCGGACGGAGGGTTTCACTCGCCGGTTCGGACTACCTTGAGATAGTTCACGGACGTGTCACGGGAAGACCGCCCGAACCAGACCTGGCCGCCGAGAAGGAAACTGCAGATCTGGTGCGCGGGTTGGTTGAATCTGGGCTCGTGGATACAGTGCATGACATCTCCGGCGGCGGCGAGATCGTCGCTGTCGCTGAGATGGCGCTCGCGGGAGGTCTCGGTATCGAGTACCCGAAGGGCGCGTTCGAACGCATGACCGCCGGTCTGGGCAGAGGAAGGGCTGATGTTGCCCTGTTCGGAGAAGATTCCGGTACATTCGTCGTCGCGGTTCCCGAGGAGCGGTGGGGCGACTTGCAAGCAGCGTTGAGCGGGAACGCAGGATACGACTACTGGATCGGGACGGTAGGGGGTGACAGCATAAAGGTCGGAGATACCATTGACGTGAAGCTGTCGGATCTCGAGAAGGCTTACGAGCGCGACCTCTTCGAGGTGCACGCGCCGGAGGGCGGACACATTGGATAGTGTAGAGAAGGCGAACATCGCAAAGAAGCGCTCGCATGAGATGACGGTGACCGAGTTGGACAGGATCTGAGACCCGGAAGGTGGGTGCTCCTAACGTGGATTACCGGGATACGGAAGGCAAGCCGAAGGAGGCGTGCGGCGTCTTCGGACTCTACTCCCGCGAGCTCTCGGGAGAACTGGCCCAGCGCACGTACTTCGGGCTCTACGCTCTCCAGCACAGGGGACAGGAGTCAGCGGGCATCGCCGTCTCCGATGGCGAGCGCACGACCGCGATGCGCGACATGGGCCTCGTCTCGCAGGTCTTCGACGGACCACGCCTCGCCGCCCTGGAGGCCGGACACCTGGCCCTTGGCCACGTCCGCTACTCGACGACCGGTTCCGCTTCCTGGGAGAACGCCCAGCCCGAGTTCGGCGGTCGCGGCGACGTAAACGTGGCCGTCGCCCACAACGGCAACCTCGTGAACGCCGGGAAGTTGCGGGATGGCCTGGCCGAGGACGGCTTCCGGTTCTACTCGACCTCGGACACGACCTACATCGCGGCGGCGGCCGTGAGGGAGCTGGAGCGGGGACTCTCGGTCGGTGAGGCTCTCAGGGGGGCGATGCGCCGTTTCGAAGGCGCTTACTCTGTGGCTATGATCTTCCGTGACAAGCTAGTCGCTTTCCGCGACCCTCACGGCTTCCGTCCCCTCTCGATCGGCGAGATCGAAGGCGGTTACGCCGTCTCAAGCGAGACCTGCGGCCTCGACATCATCGGCGCCAGGTTCCTGCGCGACGTCGAACCTGGCGAAGTCGTCGTAATAGACGACGATGGCCTGACGAGCTACAGGGCAGAGAGCCCGCGCCGCGCTCTGTGCGTCTTCGAGTACGTGTACTTCGCCCGTCCCGACTCGCGCTTCGACGGACGCGAAGTCGCCGGCTCCCGCCACAGGATGGGCGAGCTCCTGGCGGAGGAGGCGCCGGCCGAGGCCGACGTGGTCATCCCCGTACCTGACTCGGGGATGATGGCGGCGATCGGCTACTCGCAGCGGAGCGGCATCCCTTACGCGGAAGGCCTCATAAAGAACCGCTACGTCGGCAGGACCTTCATCCAGCCGACCGATGGTATGCGCCAGCTCGGCATCAGGCTCAAGCTCAACCCGCTGCCCAGCGTGATCGAAGGCAACAGGGTGGTCGTTGTGGACGACTCCATCGTGCGCGGCAACACGAGCCGCAAGCTGGTCGAGCTGCTGTTCGAGGCCGGGGCGGCCGAGGTCCACTTCAGGGTCTCTTCGCCCCCGATCAAGGGCCCCTGCTACTACGGCATCGACATGGATAGTCCTGACCAACTGGTAGGCGCGAACCTGACGGTAGAGGAGATCCGGGCCCAGATCGGGGCCACCACCCTCGCCTATCTCTCTACCGACGCGATGGTCGCCGCCACGGAACAGAGGAAGGACCGCCTCTGTCGCGCCTGCTTCGACGGCGACTACCCGACCACGGGCACGGCGAGCAAGTTCGCACTCGAGAACCGGCCCCACTACGCCGCCACCAGGGGCGGATGAGTTTCTCGCGTGTCACCGGAAACCCCACTCCTGAGGTGCGCACCGTCACGGCCTGGCACGAGGCCCTGAACGCTGGCGACGTGGTGCGCCTGGTCGAACTCTCGCACCCTGACGTGGAGGTGGGCGGTCCCAGGGGCACGGGACATGGCGCGCAGCTCCTGCGCGAGTGGGCGGATCGGGCGAATATACACCTCGAACCGGGCCGTATCTTCCAGAAAGCGGATACTGTGGTCGTGGAGCAACAGGCCGAGTGGCATACTGCAGGGGCGGGAGGGTCGGATGCTGGCCAGGAGGTGGCTTCGATCTTCGTGGTACGCGACGGCCTGGTTGCCAGCGTGGTGCGCTATCCTGGCATCGACGAGGCCCTGCAAGCGGCGGACCTCCACGCACCGCACGAGAGAGGGCCAGACTAGCTGATGGAGAACCGCGGGGATCCAACCTTCGATAGCATCGGCCTGGGGCGGCGCACCGGGAGAAAGTCTGCTACCGATCCCTATGAATCCTTGCACATCCGACGCTACGAGCCGGCTGACAGACGCGCGGTCAGACGCCTGCACGATGACGCGCTGAACGAGGTCGGAGCGCACATGGGCAGCGGTCCGTGGGATGAGGACCTGGATGAGATCGAAGGCGTATACCTCGGATCGGGCGGCGAGTTCCTGGTCGGCACCCTGGAAGAGGAGGTCGTTGCGATGGCCGCATTGCGGCGGATCTCGTTCGGGAGAGCCGAGATCACGCGCATGCGGGTGAGGCCGGGCCTGCAGGGACGCGGCTACGGGCAGACCATGCTCGACGCCCTGCACCGCCGCGCCGCCGAGCTTGGCTACTATACGCTGCGCCTCGACACCACCGTACAGCAGCGGGCTGCCAGGCATCTCTACGTCAAGAACGGCTACAGCGAGATGGGGCGCGGGAGTATCGGGCCGTTCGAGTGTGTCTTCTACGAAAGGCGCACCGTTGCCTGAGGACAGGAGCGGATACGAGGCCGCGGGCGTCTCTATCGAGCGCGGCGAGCGGGCCGTCGACCTCATGCGCTCCGCAGTCGAGGGGACTCACGGCTCCGAGGTCCTCGGCGCGCCAGGCGGCTTCGCCGGCCTGTACGCCCTGGCCGGCTACCGGGACCCAGTTCTCGCTTCGACCATCGACGGTGTTGGCACGAAGGCACTCGTCGCCAAAGAAGTGGGACGCTACTACTCTTTGGGCGCAGATATCGTCAACCACTGCGCCAACGACGTGCTCGCCACGGGCGCGCGGCCGCTCTTCTTCCTCGACTACCTCGCCAGCAGCCGTCTCGACCCCGAAGCCGTCGCCGGCATAGTCAGCGGCGCCGCAGAGGCCTGCGGGCGGCTCGGTGTGGCGCTGATCGGCGGTGAGACCGCGGAGATGCCTGGCATCTACGGCCAGGGAGACTTCGAGGTCGTCGGCGTGTGCGTAGGGGCGTGCGAGCGGAGCGAGGTAGTCGACGGTGAGAGGGTGCGGCCCGGCGACGCCGTGCTCGGCCTGGCGTCCAGCGGTTTGCACACCAACGGCTACACGCTGGCCCGCAAGGTGCTCGCGGACGCCGGAGTCTCATACCACGACGTTCCCGAGGACTTGCACAGTCCCGTCGGAGAGGTCTACCTCGAGCCGCACCGGGCGTATTTGCGGGAGATCGAGGCCCTGCGCGGGGCAGCCGAGGTCCGGGGGATGGCACACGTGACGGGGGGCGGGCTCGTTGGAAACCTTCCACGCGTGCTCGGGGGACACGGGGCACGCCTCGATGCAGGATCGTGGGACGAACCGGCGATCTTCGGGCTCATACGTTCTCTTGGCGGCGTGACCGAAGGTGAGATGCGCGGGGTCTTCAACCTCGGTGTTGGATTCTGCGCGGTCGTGCCGCACGAGGAGGCAGAGGCGGGACTCAGAGCGTTGCGTGGGGCAGGTTGCGATGCCTGGCGGATCGGGGAGATCACAGAGGCCGGGGGCGTAGAGTTTGTCTGAGCTGCTGCCCGAGGGCTCGCGCTTCGCCGTGCTGGCTTCGGGTTCTGGGACGAACCTGCAGGCTTTGCTGGAAGCCTATCCCGAGAATCTTGTCGTCGTCGCAGGGGACAGGAAAGATGCGTTCGCTTTCGAGCGGGCGCGGCGGGCCGGTGTTCCTGTCGAGCATGTCGACCCCGCAGGGTTCGTCGGCATGGAGGACTACGACAGGGAGCTTGGGGGTAGGATCGAAGTCCACGACATCGGGTTGGTGGTGGGCGCCGGGTACATGCGGATACTATCTCCTGTCTTCCTCGAGCGCTTCCCTGCCGTGTTGAACGTTCATCCTTCGCTCTTGCCCGAGTTCCGCGGGCTTCGCGCCGTGGAGCGGGCGCTGGAGGCTGGGGCTGATGAGACGGGGGTGACGGTGCACTTTATGGTCGAGGAAGTAGATGCCGGGCCCGTCGTCGCGCAGGAGAGGGTGCCGATCCTGCCGGAGGATACGAAAGAGACGTTGCTAGGGCGGCTGCACCCGATCGAGCACAGGCTCCTCGTCCTGGCGGTCGCAGACTATTTCCTTGGGAGGGTGAAGGTATGAAGCGGCGGGCGCTGATCTCGGTATCCGATAAGAGAGGCATCGAGGACTTCGCGCGGCGGCTCTCCGCGATGGGCTTCGAGATCATCTCGACCGGAGGCACCGCAATGGCGCTCACAGAGGCCGGAGTCGGGGTCATCCTCGTCTCCGAGGTGACTGGCGCGCCGGAGATACTCGGCGGGCGGGTTAAGACGCTGCACCCCAGGATCCACGGCGGCATCCTCGCCGACCTCGGAGACCCCGACCACGTCGAGCAGCTCGTCGAGCAGGGTATCGGCCCGATAGACCTCGTCTGCATCAACCTCTATCCCTTCGAGGAGACCGTCGCCGGCGGATCTCCCGAGAAGGAGGCTATCGAGCAGATAGACGTCGGCGGCCCCGCGATGCTGCGGGCCGCTGCCAAGAACTACAAGTCCGTGACGGTCGTCCCCTCACCCAAGCTCTACGAAGTGGTGCTGACGGCCCTCGAAAGCGAGGGAGAGGTTCCCGAAGAGACCCGCCGCCGCCTGGCGCTCTCGGCGTTCCGGCGGACCGCAGAGTACGACGCGACGATCTCGGGCTGGCTCGGAGAGCGGGTCGAAGGAGACATCGGGCCTTCCGGCAGTGAGGCCGAGGACTTTCCCGAGATCCGCACGGTCCGATACGAGCGGGTCTCGGGGCTGCGCTACGGGGAGAACCAGCACCAGGCCGCGGCCTACTATGCTGAGGTGGGTGCGGAGCATCTGTTGAGTGGCGTGGAGAAGTTGCAGGGGCGTGAGATCTCCTTCAACAACCTCTACGACCTCGAGGCCGCCCGCACACTGCTCGCGGACCTGACCGACCTCGGCGGAAAGGCCGCCGTCATCGTCAAGCACGCCAACCCCTGCGGCGCCGCGCTCGGCGGATCGGTCGCTGATGCCTACCGCAAGGCGTTGGCCTCGGACCCGCAGTCCGCGTTCGGGGGCATCGTGGCCTTGAGCGGCGAGGTAGACGGAGACCTTGCGTCCGAGATCTCTAAGGTGTTCACGGAGATCCTGGTCGCCCCCGACTTCACCGATAAGGCCAGGGAGATCCTCTCGTCCAAACCGAACGTGAGGGTACTCGTCGCAGGTCCGCTAGTTAGACCCCGCCTCTCGTCCAAGCACGTAACCGGTGGGGTCCTGCTCCAGAGATCAGACGCCGTCGAGGACGACTCTGAGTACAGGACCGTTACCGAAACCCAACCTTCGCCGCAGCAGATGGGAGACATGATCTTCGCGTGGCGCGTAGCCCGCGTGGTCAAGAGCAACGCCATAGTCCTCGCCGGAGACGGGGCAACGGTCGGCGTGGGAGCGGGCCAGATGAGCCGCGTCGACTCCTCGGAGATAGCCGTAAAGAAGGCCGGCGAAAAAGCACAGGGAACCGCCGCCGCGAGCGACGCCTTCTTCCCCTTCGCCGACGGCGTGGAAGCCCTGGCCGAAGCCGGCATAGCCGCCGTCATACAACCAGGCGGCTCCGTACGCGACGATGAGGTAGTCGAGGCGGCGAACCGCCACGGGGTCGCGATGGTCTTTACCGGACGGCGTCATTTCCTTCACTAGAGGCGTTCCACAAGGTCGAAGACATAGTGGTTTTCGGGTAGACTCTGGGCAGAGCCTGGGCCAGTAGCTCAGTGGCAGAGCAGGGGACTTTTAATCCTCGTGTCGTAGGTTCGATCCCTACCTGGCTCACGTATTCTCCGGTGGGAAGACCGTGTCTCATCCCCTGGACGATCTGTTAAACTCTCGACTGCGAAACCGGCAGTGTCTCCAGGGCTCTGCTCGTCTCGTGAGCCCCCATCGTCTAGAGGCCCAGGACACCGCCCTTTCAAGGCGGCGGCACGGGTTCGAATCCCGTTGGGGGCACTTATTAGCCGGTCAGTACAATTAAATCAAGAGCTGACAAGCTGAAGTGCTGACCAGCTGAAGTGCTAATACGGGCGATTAGCTCAGGGGTAGAGCGCCTCCCTTACAAGGAGGAGGTCGCTGGTTCGAACCCAGCATCGCCCACTTCGAGATTGGGCTTAGATAAGCCCTTTTGATGGCAAATTGTTCGTCTCGCCGGGGCGGGATCGCGGTCAAAAGCCAGCCGGAGACAGAGTTGGTCAGCCGCGGTAGCTGTCATAGTTGCAGTCAAACGGCTCTTCTCTATAGTACTCACCCAATGTCCTAGAAGGGGTATTCTGCGAAGTTCGGCGCACCATGAGAAGGGCCGAGACTCTACTTGACGACCCCGACCCTTCTTAGAGAGACATTTAGCTGTTGGCTGAACTCGTCCTAGACAGCTTCCTGACGCCCCAGAAGATCAAGGCGCCAACCGCGGCTAGGCCGATCACCCAGACGAGAAGCACCAGGAGCAGGACGAAGAGCATTACGCTGCTCCCCATCATGCCCCCGCCCATCATGGAGCCCATCGCGTCCATGCATCGTTCCACCATGCTGTTCATGTCCATCACCTACACTTCACCTCCTCTGCGTCAGTTCCGTGCCTCCCAGCTCTTGCCGCCGTCCCCGCTGCGGAACACACTCGCTGTGTCCCCTTCGAGCACGCCGGCGTAGACCACGCTCGGGTCGTGGGGTGCCACCGCCACCGCCGCGACGCCGGGCAGGTCCTCTCCGGCCGGCCGCCAGGTCTCACCACCGTCGGTGCTCTTGAGGACCCGCCGACCGTCGGCCGCGTAGAAGGTGTCGGGGGCCTCCCAAGCCTGGGTGATCGACATGACCATCCCACCTCCCGGGAAGGGCGCGACCGCCTGCCAGGTCTGCCCGCCATCGGTGCTTCGCTTGAAGCCGCCCTGCATGGAGGAGACGTACAGGGTGTCCGAGTTCCGGGGGTCTACGAGGATCGGCCCCATGACACCCGCCGCGTCGCTCACGGGCTCCCAGTTCTCCCCGGCGTCCGTGCTCCGGTAGATGCCCGCCTCCACCACGTAGGCGTAGAGGGTGTCGGGGTTCTGCGGATCCATGCCCAGGCCGTGCACGTCGGTGCCGGGTAAACCTGAGTTGTCCCGGCTCCAGCTCTCGCCGCCGTCCTCGGAGCGGTAGAAGCCGGGGTGACCGCCGACATACATCTTCGACGGGTCGTCCGGGCTTATGACCCAGCCCATGGGGTCTGACCCTTCGAGCCCGGACGCCTGCCGCCAGGTCTTGCCGCCGTTCTTGCTTACCGCGCCGCCGTCGTGGCCGCCTACCACCACCTTGTCGGGGTCGGTGGGGTCCACCCCCAGCGAGTGCAGGTCCCCGCCCACGTAGGGCCGCTCGCTAGCTGCGGTCTCTTGCCCGCCGGGGCTGGACGACAACAAGACGGCGGCCACTGCTGCCCCCACTATCACGAAGGCCACGAGCGCCGGCAGCAAGAGTTGCGCCCGCCCACGGGTCTTCTTCTGTGTCTTCCCGGCCACGTTCCTAGCGCCCCCTTCCGTTCTCGGCGTTCTCGGCGGGGTGGGCCTCCTCCCGCTCCAGCGTCCCGAGCTGGTCGGCGAGAGCCGCTTGCTCGGAACGCACCCACGCGATCCGCTCCTCGCGGGTCTGCCCGACGTCGGGCTCTTGGGGCGTCTGGTGCCCCTGGCCTTGGGCGTGGTGCATGCCCCACATCATGAGCAGCATCGAGAGCGGGCAAGCCGCCAGCAGCAAGATCGGGAGGGCAGCAAGCACCAGATCGGGGGCGACGAGGTAGACCCCAACGCCCGTCGCCGCCAGGCCGGCCAGCACCTTCCAGTTCAGGCACATCTTCAGCATCTTCATCTTTCGTTCTCCTTGGAGAGTAGGTGGTGCGCCCGAGTCGCCGACTACGACTTCTTGAGCGCCCCGACGGCGCGAGGTAGCCGCCGCACGGAGGCAGCGGTACCTACCGGCTTGAGAGGGAGCGGGGAGGTGGAGGATCGGGGGATAAGTACAGTTGCCTCAGCCGCGAGAAAGCGACTGGTAAGCGGCGCCCCCGTAATAGGGCGAAAGCGAGCACCGCGGGGAACGCCGACAGGACAGCGCTCGCGCACACCGACGCCAGACCAGCGCCAGATGCGTGGGAAGAAGACTGCACCGCGTACGGGCACTCTCCAGAGTCGCACATCCCCACGTTGCCCAGATAAGGGTACAGCGCCACGAAGGTGGCTACGAGTACAGCCAGTGCGAAGAGGCATGTGTGGCGCAAGGTCACAGCGGCATTGTACCGTTTATGCGTTACAGGTGGCGTAACGTAGATCGAACTCTATTCACCCGAGTGCGTGGAAGGTGCGTTCTCGGAACTTACGCAAGATCCGTTCAAGACCTCCGTTCGAACGACAAGCCGCACTTCTTAGCCGGGTGGCGTATCATGCCGCTATACACACAATTTGTGAGAGGTGAGTGTCGGTCCGCCTTTCCCAGCGGGCCAGGAGGAAGGAAGCACGCCTATGGTTTGCGTTGATCGAGACAGGGACATACCG
>JBPCIR010000212.1:0-6880 GCA_051006095.1 Rubrobacter sp.
GGCGTCTTTGGTATCGCTCTGTATTCGGTCCGTTATGGTCACGGCATTCCCAGCCGCTTGCCGCCCATGACGTGAAGATGAAGGTGGAAGACCTCCTGCCCCGCGTCGCGGCCATTGTTGATCCTGATCGCATATCCGCCCTCTGTTACGCCGAGCTTCTCGGCGACGGAGCTCGCCACCTCGAAAAGAAGCTTGAGCACGGTGTCTGGCAGGGCACCGATCTCCTCCAGGTTCGCGACGTGCTCCTTTGGGATGACGAGAACGTGAACGGGAGCCTTGCTGTTTATGTCTTCGAAGACCAGCACATCGTCCTCGTCGTGGACCACCTCGGCATCGATTTCCCCTCGCACTATTCTACAGAATATGCAGTCTGCCTCGCTCACGGCCACCTCCTCTAACATTCGACTCTGCTCTCCAACGCACCTAGCGCGCGTGCCACTGCTACTATACCGGCGGTCTCGCTGCGGAGCCTGTACGGTCCCAGCCCGCCGAAGGTGATGCCGGCCTCCTCAGCGAGCCGCAACTCCCCCTCGCTCCATCCGCCCTCAGGGCCCACGAAAAGGCTCGCCGGAGACCGGACGACGGCCTCGACGGGCCGGAGGTCTGGGTCGTTGTGTAGGAGCACACCGGCCTCCCCCACCTCTGAGGCGGCATCCTCGAACGACACGGGCTCGGCCACTTCGGGCACGCTGAGCCTGAGCGACTGGCGCGCCGCAGCCTCAGCCACCCGCCGCCAGCGCCAGACCTTCCCCTCGCGCGGGTTTACGACTCCGCGCTCGGCCAGGAGCGGCACTATGCGCGTCGCGCCGACCTCGGTAGCCTTCTCGACGACGAGGTCCATCCTTCCCCCCTTGGGCACGGCCTGATAGAGTGAGATCTCCACCCAGGCACCGGCGGGCGCGGCCAACTCCTCCACGACGGTGGCCTCCCTCCCGCCGCACAACCTGGCGGCGAAGAGGCGTCCAGCGCCGTCTACTACCTCTACGGGGTCTCCGTTCTTGCCCCGCAAAACCTTCAGAACGTGGTTGGCCTCGCCAGCCGGCAGCTCGAGCACCCCGCCAGGCTCCAATGCGGAATCGACGAATATGCGGGTTATGGGCGTGCGCGTAACGAAGCCCCCTACCTGAAGACTCCTCGGAGACGGTCGAAGAACGAGCCTCCACCGCCATTGTAGGTCTCTTCGCCGCTGGTAGACTCGAACCTCTCGAGCAAGTCCCGCTGCTCCGCCGTCAGACGCGTCGGCACCATGACGTCGACGAGCACCTTGAGGTCCCCGCGCCCACGCCGCCGCAACCGCGGCATCCCATCGCCCCTGAGCGTTAGCGTCGCGCCCGGCTGGGTGCCAGGGTCCACCCTCACCTGTCTCGGCCCATCGAGGGTGGGTACTTCCACCTCGGCCCCGAGCGCCGCATCGACGAAGCTGACCCTCATGCGGTGGATCAAATCCTCCCCGTCGCGCATCAGCTCTTGATCTTCTTTAACGTTGATCCTCACGTATAGATCCCCGGGGGGCGCACCGGGGTCTCCTGCATGCCCCCCGCCGGAGATCCGCAACCTCATGCCGCTCTCGATGCCTTCTGGCACCCGCAACCGCCGGACCTCCACCTCGGAGATCTTCCCGCTGCCGCGGCAATTGTCGCACACGACATCGATGACGCGGCCGCGTCCACCGCACGTCGAGCACGCCTGGGTCGTTACCATCTGACCGAGGATGCTCTCACGCACCGTCCGCACTGACCCCACGCCGCTGCAGGTAGGACAGACGTGCGACTCCGTCCCACCCACGCCGTCGCAGACACCACAGTTCCTGACAACCTGGACGTTGACTTCACGATCTGCCCCGAACGCGGCCTCGCGCAGGGAGACCTCTACTTCGACCTCAGCGTCACTACCGCGACTAGGACCCTGCGCAGCAGAGGCGCCGAAGAAAGAGCCCCCGAAAGAGCGGTCGCCGAAGAAAGCCTCGAAGATGTCCTGGAAGCCACCGAACGGGTCCCCCCCGCCGGGGTAGCCCGCGGCTCCCGCGCCACGCGGCACCTGGTGGCCGTAGGTATCGTAGGCGCGCCTGGCTTCAGGGTTCGATAGGACCTCGTACGCTTCGGTGAGCTCCTTGAAGCGGTCTTCGGCCTCGTGGTCGCCAGGGTTCGCGTCGGGGTGGTGGGAGCGGGCGAGACGACGGTAAGATTTCTTGATCTCCGCGTCCGAGGCTTCCCTGGACACGCCCAGAATCTCGTAGTAGTCGCGCTTCGTCGCCAACTAGAACCTGGCGTCCAGACAGTTGGTCAGGGCCTCCGCGGCCGAGCGAACCGTAGTAATGGCTGCGTCATAGTCCATGCGTTTGGGGCCGATCAGGCTGACGACCCCGTATGGACGCTCGCGGCGGCTGTAGGCCGAGGCCACGAGGCTCGTGCCCGTCAGGTTGAGGAAGCCGCTCTCCGTGCCGATGGAGACGACGACCCCGCTGCTCGAAACAGAGCGACGGAGTGCGTCACCCATTAGTCGCAGCAGCCAGCGCCGGCGTTCGAAGACCTCGATGACAGCCGAGAGGCTACCAGGGTCGAGGTCGTCCAGGCGGCTCAGGAGGGCCGAGGTGCCCTGAATGAAGACCCCATGCTCCGTCGCCCTTCCCAGCGCTCCGACGGCCTCGAGAACCGCCGCCACGGTCATCGGGTCATGGTCAGAGAGCGCCGTGCGCGCCGCGAGCCCGAGCTCGAGGTCGGTGCCAAGAGTACGCCCCCCAAGCCAGGAGTTGAGTGCCGCGAAGATCCCGCGCAGTTCCTCGTCTTCGACGGGGATGGGGAGTGTGATCGCCGCGCTCGAAGAGGCGCCACTCTCCATGGATACGACGAGCAGGAGCCTGCCTTCGCCCAGCGGCAGGTAGTCGACCCGGGCGAGCGACTCGCCGAGCACCGTTGGCCCGGCGACCACGGCCAGAAGGCGGGTCACCTCGCTCATCCCCTCCGAGACACCCCTCAACAGCTCGTCCACGTTGCCGTAATCTTCGAGGGCAGCGAACGCCGTGTCGTCCTTCGGGTTCGCCTGCATTAGGGCGTCGACGTAGTACCTGTAGCCGCTGTCCGTCGGGACCCTTCCGGCCGAAATGTGCGGGTGGTCGAGCAGCCCCAGCGACTCGAGGTGGGCCAGCTCGGCCCTGATCGTGGAACTGCTCGCGCCCAACTCGTCGGACAGGGCATGGCTACCGACAGGAGCGCCCGTGGAGATGTAGATCTCCAACGTCTTCAACAGTAGCTCGCGTTGCCTCTCTGAGAGCTCGAGGTGTGTCATATCGTGGGTGATTTTAACATGGGCGTCTGTCAGCATTTCAGCCTTCGCGGGTCCTGGCTGACTGGCTGACAAGCAAGGGCCGCAGGCCCGAAGCGTGCTGAAGTGCTGACAAGGCGCCAACGGCGCCGTGCTGAAATGCTTATATTCGCAGCGCGGCGAGGAAGGCCTCCTGCGGTATCTCCACGCTGCCGACCTGCTTCATGCGGCGCTTGCCTTTTTTCTGTTGCTCGAGCAGCTTGCGTTTGCGGGTTATGTCGCCACCGTAGCATTTGGCCGTTACGTCTTTGCGGTAGGCGCGTACGGTCTCGCGGGCGATGACGCGCTTGCCCATCGTCGCCTGGACGGGCACCTCGAACTGCTGGCGTGGGATCAGCTCTTTGAGCTTCTCGACGAGCGCGCGTCCGCGATGGTAGGCCTTGTCGCGGTGGACGATGATCGAGAGCGCGTCGACGATGTCACCGGAGACCAGGACCTCGACCTTGACCAGGTCGGATGGCTCGTAGCCTAGAGGCTCGTAGTCGTAGGAGGCGTAGCCTTTCGTGCGGCTCTTCATGGCGTCGAAGAAGTCAGTGATGATCTCGGCCAGCGGCAGGTCGTAGGTGAGCTGCACCCTGCGGGTCGAGATGTACTCCATCCCCACAGAGACGCCGCGTCGCTCGTGGCAGAGTCCCATCACGGCCCCCACGTAATCCTTGGGGCAGATCACGGTCGCCCGAACTATGGGCTCCCTGATCTCATCGAAGATCTCAGGTAGCTCGCTAGGGTTGGTGACCTCGACGACCTCGCCTTCGACGACGACCTCGTACTTCACGCTCGGGGAGGACGCTATGAGGTCGAGGTCGAACTCTCGCTCGAGGCGCTCCTGGATTATCTCCATGTGCAAAAGGCCCAGAAAACCGCACCTGAACCCGAAGCCCATCCTGGAGTTCTCTGGCTCGAAGAAGAGCGCGGAGTCGTTCAGTTGCAGCTTGGAGAGGGCGTCCCTGAGCCGTTCGAAGTCGTCGCCCTCCGTTGGATAGAGGCCTGAGAAGACGGTCGGCAACGCCTTCGCGTAGCCAGGCAATGGTTCAGAAGCGGGCTCTTGCACCCGTGTGACCGTATCGCCGACGCGCAGGGCCTCGATGTCTTTGAGGCCTGCGATCACATACCCTACCTCGCCCGTCGCGAGGACGGGGAGGGCGGTCGGTTTCGGGGAGTAGCAGCCGACCTCGAGTAGCTCGAAGTGCTCTTCGCTCCCCATCGCCCTTACACTGTCACCCTTCTTCAGCTCACCGTCGAAAAGACGCGCGAGAGAGATGACGCCGCGGTAAGGGTCGTAGTGGGAGTCGAAGATGAGGGCCCGCGTCTCATCGTGTTCGGAATGCGGCGCGGGGACGCGGTCGACGATCGCGTCGAGGACATCCGTTACGTTCTCGCCGGTCTTGGCCGAGATCTTGATGATTTCCTCCTCTTCCACGCCGAGGAGTTCCACGAGCTCCTCAGTAACGGTCGCAACGTCGGCTATTGGGAGGTCTATCTTGTTGAGCACGGGTATGATCTCGAGGTCGTGTTCCATCGCGAGGTAGAGGTTCGCGAGGGTCTGGGCCTGTATGCCCTGGCTCGCGTCGACGATGAGGAGGGCGCCTTCACAGGCCGCTATGGCGCGCGAGACCTCGTATGCGAAGTCCACATGGCCAGGCGTGTCGATCAGGTTGAGGTTGTACGCGCCGTCATCCCTATTGTAGAGGACACGAACGGCCTGGGCCTTGATCGTAATACCACGCTCGCGCTCGAGGTCCATGGTGTCGAGGATCTGGTCCATCCGCTCGCGCTCGGGGACGGCCTCCGTTATGTCGAGAAGCCTGTCGGCCAGGGTGCTCTTGCCGTGGTCTATGTGCGCTATTATGCAGAAATTGCGGGTACGCTCGAAGTTTTTCACCGGAAGATTCTACCATGATTGCCCCTTTGCTCTACTTGTGTTACATTCTCCCGGTCAGGCAAGTATCAGATCTGAGGAGCCAGCGTGCCCGCACCATCGAAACGCGATAAGCAGAGCGTCAAGCGTGGCGCACACAACAAGGGCGTCAGGACTCGCCTTCGCAACCTCTCCAGGAGGTTCTACAGGGCCGTGCATTCAGGGGATGAAGAGGAGGCCCGTAGGATCCGGGACGAGTCCCAGCGAGAGTACAACAAGGCCGCGACCAAGGGCATAATCCACCCGAACAGGGCCGACCGCAAGGTCAGCCGCCTCGATAAGGCACTCGCGGCCAACCGGGGCGAGTAGAGAACCAATTCAGCGGAAGGCAGGGGGGGTTCGGTACCGGGGTAAGGGTCCTCCCGCGTCCTTCAGGACGTAATCCTCGAACATCCTCTTGGCGACTTCTGGGCGGTCTGCCGCGCGGTTGTTCCTCATCTTTGGATCCACTCGTACGTCGTAGAGCTTCGCTTTGGTCCCGTCGTTGCGGCTGAAGTAGACGTAGGCCTCGTCGCGGGCCCAGACGAAGTTATGGTAGCCGAGGCTGAAATGGTCTCGCGACTCGGGTTTTCCACGGTCAAGGATTACCGAGAGATCCTGCCCGTCCATCGGCTCGGGCGGCTGTATGCCAAGCATACCGAGTATCGTTGGGGCTACGTCGTGCGTAGAGGCGTAGTAATCATTCGCCTTCCCGGCTCCCTTCCCTTCGGGATGGCGCAGGAGGAACACGATATCCGTCAACTCCGGCCAGAGCGCCTGGACAGGCTTGCCCACTATGTTGTGCTCGCCGAGAGCATGACCGTGGTCCGAAAGGATGATGATCAGGGTGTTCTCGAACAGGTTCAAGTCCTCCATCTTCTCGAGGAAGCGGCCCAACCAGCGGTCGGCCATGGTGACCTCGGCGGAGTAAAGCGCGCGCATCCGCTTCAGTTGCCGTTGTGTGAGGTAGTCGCTCGGACCCTCGCTGGGGGTATAGGGCTCTCCGCCGTCGTAATCGTCGTCGTAGAGGTCGACGTACTTCTGCGGGGGGTCCCAAGGCTCGTGAGGATCGTAGCAGTCGACCACCATGAAGAACGGTTGGGTCGCCGCCCCTAGGAGATCCGAGGATCTCGTGAAGACTTGCGGGGCGAACCAGTCCTCCTCGGACCTTCGCCCCGCAGTGTTGGCCGAGTACTGGCGCATCGCGCCTCGCACCTTTGCCATGGTCCTCCTCATCTTCTCCCTATCGAGCGTCCAATGGGGCCTGTAGGCGTCCCTCGTCTGACCCCTGATGAATTCGAAGACGTCGAAGCCGCGGTGGAAGTTGTAGGAAGGCTTGAACTGGTGCAAGGTGTCGGTGACGAACATGGTCTGATAACCCTGCCCCTTGAGAATCTCTGCCAGTGTGGCCTGCCCAACCGGGATCGGTTGCCACCCGTAGCGCCATACGTCATCGCCCTTGGGAGCGTGCCAGTCTCTGAACGGCCAGGTCCTGAAGCCTGTGTGGATAGCCCGCCTCGCACAGATGGTGGGCAGCGACTCGGGGTAGGCATCGGTGAATCGCAGGCTCTCTCTGGCCAGGCTGTCGAGGTTGGGCGTTTCGATCCAGGGATTGCCGTAGGCACCGACGTGGTCCTTCCTCAGACTGTCCACTATCACCAC
>JBPCIR010000213.1:0-4912 GCA_051006095.1 Rubrobacter sp.
CGCAACGTCGGCATCCTAGCCCGGGTACCGCTCGCCAGCGGACTCCTCTCGGGCAAGATGCGTTCGGACCGCGCGTTTGCCGAGGACGACCACCGCAACTTCAACCGCGAGGGGCAGGCCTTCGACAAGGGCGAGACCTTCTCCGGCGTTGATTTCGAGACGGGCCTCCTGGCCGCCGAAGAGCTGAAGGAGCTTGTACCAGAAGGACACACCCTCGCGCAGTTCGCCCTGCGTTGGATCCTCATGCATCCTGCCATCTCCTGTGCAATCCCGGGCGGCAAGAACCCGGAGCAGGTCGAAGACAACGTCGCCGCAGCCGACATGGCTCCATTCTCAGAAGAGACCATGCAACGAGCGCGGGAGATCTACGACCAGTACGTCCGGGCGGAGGTTCATAACCGTTGGTAGCCTGGCACGAAGCTCATGAACGCCAAGTCGAGTCCAGGTCTAGCTCTGCCGAATTAATAGCCCGGCTGTTGACCTGCAGGTACGTCCGCAGAGAGGGTTAGCCGCCCCTGGAGACTGGAACAGACATACTGGTCGTCGGTGGGGGGCTTGGGGGTGTGGCTGGCGCCCTTGCGGCGTTGCGCCTCGGCCGTAGGGTCGTGCTTACCGAGGAGAGGGACTGGATCGGCGGCCAGCTCACCGCCCAGGCGGTCCCGCCGGACGAGCATCCCTGGATCGAGGAGCTGGGCTGCACGGCGAGCTACCGCCGGTTGAGGAATGGAATCAGGGACTACTACCGGCGCAATTATCCCCTCTCGGCCGGAGCCAGCGACCTGGAACACCTCAATCCCGGAGGCGGGCTTGTGAGTCCCCTCTGCCACGAGCCGCGTGTGGCCCTCGCCGTCCTCGAAGGGATGCTCGCCCCCTACCGCTCCGGACGCAGGTTGCGGGTGCTGCTCCGCCATCGGCCCGTTGCGGCCGAGAGCGAAGGAGATTTCATCAGGGCCGTTACCCTTCTCGACGAGGAGAGCGGCGAATTGCTGACCGTCCACGCCGGCTACGTCCTCGACGCGACGGAGCTTGGAGACCTGCTCGAGTTGGCCGGTGTAGAGCACACGGTCGGGGCCGAGAGCCAGGATGAGACAGGGGAGCCCCACGCGCCGCCGGGAGACCCGAACCCCCTGGATCAGCAGGCGGTGAGCTGGTGCTTCCCTCTCGACTACATGCCCGACGAGGACCACACGATAGACAGGCCTGACGAATACGACTTCTGGCGCGGCTACCGGGCGAGCTTCTGGCCTGGCCCGCAACTCTCGTGGACGGACGTCTATCCCGATACCTTGCGGCCCCGTCACCGCGAGATCTTTCACGAGGAACCTTTCTTCGCCGGGCGCGACGGTTCCGACCTCTGGCACTACCGGCGCATACTCGCCAGCGAGAACTTCACCGAAGGCCTGCTCGATAGCGACATCACCCTGGTCAACTGGCCGCAGATAGACTACTGGCTAGGCCCGCTCGTAGGCGTCGGAGAAGCGGAGAGACAAAAACATCTCCAAAGCGCGCGGCAGCTCAGCCTCTCGATGCTGTACTGGATGCAGACTGAGGCGCCAAGGCTCGACGGGGGCTCAGGGTACAGGGGCCTGCGTCTTCGTCCCGACGTCGTCGGCACCAGGGACGGCCTCGCCAGGTCTGTCTACGTGCGCGAGAGCCGCCGCATCAGGGCCGAGTTCACGGTGCTGGAGCAGCACGTTGGCGTCGAGGCGCGAGGCGGGTCGAGGGGAGCCAAGTACTTCCACGACAGCGTGGGCATCGGCGCCTACCGGATAGACCTGCATCCGAGCTCCGCCGGACGCAGCTACGTGGACGTGAGCAGCTGGCCGTTCCAGATTCCGCTAGGAGCCCTGATCCCGGTTCGCGTCAGGAACCTGCTGCCGGCCTGCAAGAACCTCGGGACGACCCACGTTACCAACGGTTGCTACAGGGTGCATCCCGCCGAGTGGAACGTCGGTGAGGCGTCAGGGGCACTCGCCGCCTACTGCCTGGAGAAAGACCTCGTCCCGAACCAGGTAAGCGACCGAGCCGAAAACCTGGAGGACTTCCAGCGCTTGCTGGCCGACGTCCTCGGATTCGAGCTGGCCTGGCCGGAACCGCAACGCTACGAGTCCCTTTGAGTAATAAGGAATTCGCTTGATCGCTTCCGAGGCGTACAACCTGCGCGAGCGCAGATCCTACCGAGAGCGGCCGTCATTCCCGCCTCCTCTCCCGTCATTCCCGCGAAAGCGGGAATCCACCGCGGCAGGCGATAGGCGACTCCAACCACAACCGATCTACCCGATAGCATAGGTGTTGTCGCACCCTCTAGTCGATCTCCTGCGGCGACCCGCCGAACGAATAGCCCGTTGCTCTAGCAGAAAGGTGACCGCACCTTGATCCCGATACCACGACCCGAGTACCCGCGCCCGCAGTTCCGCCGTAAGGACTGGACGAACCTGAACGGCGAATGGAGCTTCACCTTCGACGACGCCGGCGTTGGTCTCGCCCAGGGCTGGCAAAATGTCACCCTGGAGGATCTACGCTCGGACGGCTCGCCCTTCGACCGGCAGATAGTCGTCCCCTTCTGCTACCAATCGAAGCTCTCAGGCATCGGGGAGACGGCGTTCCACGACGTCGTCTGGTACGCACGCCACTTCGAGCACACGCCTGCAGGCGACGAGCGTCTCCTGCTCCACTTCGGCGCCGTAGACTACCGCGCGACGGTCTGGGTTAACGGCGCGCAGGTAGCCTCCCACGAGGGCGGGCACACGCCGTTCTCCGCGGACGTTACACATGCACTCTCGGTTGGAGACAACATCATCGTAGTGCGGGCCGAAGACCCGAGTCGGGACGTGACCATCCCGCGGGGGAAGCAGTATTGGAAGGAAAATTCGGAGGGGATCTTCTACACCCGCACGACCGGGATCTGGCAGACGGTCTGGCTCGAGCCGGTAACCCGCCGCCGCATCGATACTCTCCGCTTGACCCCCGACGTAGACGCCGCCAGCGTCGGGTTTGAAGTCTCCGTCACAGGCATCGAACCGGGGATGAGCCTCCGCGCAACGGTAGAACTCGAAGGGGAGCGGGTGCTCGAGGACACCATTAGCCTGCCCTCCTCCCTCGTCGAACGGAGCCTACCCCTCATCCGTCGCGGCGAAGCACCGGAGACGCCGCACCTGGCCGACTGGCCTGGTCCTGCCCTCTGGAGCCCGGAGCACCCCAACCTCTACGACCTGCAGCTCGAGCTCTTGGATCGGGGCGGCGAGGTCCTCGACCATGTGGACAGCTACTTCGGGATGCGCAAGATAGAGGTGAAGAACGGCAAGGTCCTCCTCAACGACCGTCCTCTCTACCAGCGCCTCGTTCTCGACCAGGGCTACTTCCCCGAAGGTATCCTGACCGCCCCCACGGACGAAGACCTGCGCAGGGACGTAGAACTCGCCAAAGAGATGGGTTTCGACGGCGCCCGCAAACACCAGAAAGTCGAAGACCCACGCTGGCTGTTCTGGGCCGACACGTTGGGCTTCCTCGTCTGGGGCGAGATGGCGAACGCCTACCAGTACGGCCCCGCCTACGTGCGGCGCATAACAGCCGAGTGGCAGGAAGCCGTAATGCGCGACTACAACCACCCCTGCATCGTCGCCTGGGTTCCTATGAACGAGAGCTGGGGCGTCCCGAACCTCGCCGCAGACCGGTCCCAGACCGAGCACCTCCTCGCCCTCTACCACCTGACGCGCTCCCTGGACCCGACCAGGCCAGTCGTCTCCAACGACGGCTGGGAACACGCCATCACCGACCTCTGCAACATCCACGACTATCGCGATGCCGAAGCCCTCGCGAAGAGCTACACAAGTCCCCAAGCGGCCATCGCCGCTGAGCCCGCGAACAGGCCCATCTACGTCCCTGGCTACGCCTACAGGAGAGAACCAATCCTCATAACCGAGTTCGGCGGCATAGCTTTCTCGGGAGAAGCCGAAGGCTGGGGCTACAGCACCGTAGCCGACGCGGACGAGCTCCTCGAACGCTATAGGTCCCTCGTAGAAGCCTTGTTGCGTAGCAGTCTCGTTCAGGGCTTCTGCTACACCCAGCTCACGGACGTAGAACAGGAGACTAACGGCCTCCTCACCTACGACCGCAAGCCCAAGGCCGACCTCGCCCGCATAAGGGAGATCACGGCTCGCCCGAAGCCGCTCGATTGAATGCCGGAAGCAAATTCCCGGTTCCTACCAGAGTTTCTTCTATGCTGAAATGCTTGCAAAGAGATTCAAACTAGAGTTTGCAAACTCTAGAGAGGAGTGAGGATTGGCCAGGATCAAGATTGACCCGGACCGCAGGATCGGCGAGTTGGACCGAAGGGTCTTCGGAGGGTTTATCGAGCACCTTGGCCGCTGTATCTACGGCGGTGTCTTCGACGAGGGCTCTTCTCTTAGCGACGACCGGGGCTACAGACGGGATGTGCTCGAGGCCGCGAGGGGCCTGCGGATACCGATCCTGCGCTGGCCCGGTGGAAACTTCGTCAGCGGCTACCACTGGACCGACGGGATAGGGCCGCGCGAGGAGCGTCCGAGGAAGACGGAGCTCGCTTGGTTCTCCGAAGAGTCCAACCGTTTCGGCACGGACGAGTTTATCGAGTACTGCCGCTTGATGGGGGCCGAGCCATACATCTGCGTCAACATGGGCACGGGCACGATGGACGAGGCGCAGGCCTGGGTAGAGTACTGCAACGGCACCGGCGATACCTACTGGGCCAACCTCAGGCGCAGGAACGGCCACGAGGAGCCCTACAACGTCAAATACTGGGGACTCGGCAACGAGATGTACGGGGAGTGGCAGATCGGGGCGCTCTCAGCCGAAGACTACGTGAGGAAGGCCCGTGAGTTCGCGAAGGTGATGCGGTGGACTGACCCGAGCATAGAGCTCGTAGGCTGCGGCC
>JBPCIR010000214.1:0-16504 GCA_051006095.1 Rubrobacter sp.
GAAGTCTACGCCCTCGGGGAGCCGCTCGCGCGTTCGATCTTCGTCCGGAACGATCCGTAGCCTTCTCCACGTTGAGAGGATCGGGCGGCTCTCGCGCTTAGTTTCTGAGGAACCGGGTACGTTACCCGTACGTACAGGGAAGGAGTATTTTGAACCAGAACGGTGACACGCAGGAAGACACCAGCACGGCCATTCAGACCAGGGCGCCGGAGAAGTTCGTAGTGGAGGACCCGCCACCCGAGCCCGACTACCCACGCTACCGGGTCGAGCCTGGCAACAGGGCATCACTGGCGGCGATAGATCCCGACGAGACCGAGCATTACCGGAAGAAGAAAGATATCGCCAAGGAGTTGGAGAAGCAGCGCAGGCGCATACAGGACCTCCAGGAGCGTCTCTACGCGGAGAACGAGCGGGGTATGCTCATCGTGCTGCAGGCAATGGATACGGGGGGTAAAGACGGCACCATCAAGCACGTCTTCGGCGGGATCAACCCGCAGGGGTGCAGGGTGTCCTCCTTCAAGGCTCCGAGCGCCGAAGAGGCCAACCACGACTTTCTGTGGCGTTACCACAAGAGCGCTCCGGCGAAGGGTAGAATCGGCATCTTCAACCGCTCCCACTACGAAGACGTGCTCATCGTGCGGGTGAAGGGGATCATACCCGAAGAGATCTGGAGGAAGCGCTACGACCAGATCAACGCCTTCGAGCGTAACCTCTCGCTAGGCGGCATAACCGTCCTGAAGTTCTTCCTGCACATCTCCAAAGACGAGCAGAAAAAGCGTCTCCAGTCCCGCCTCGACGACCCGGACAAACGCTGGAAGTTTTCCTCGAACGACATAAAGGAACGCGCCTTCTGGGACGCCTACCAACAGGCCTTCGAGGACGCTCTCAGCAACTGCTCGACCGAGCACGCCCCCTGGTACGTCGTACCGGCCAACAAGAAGTGGTACCGCAACCTCGTCGTCGCCCGCACCATCGCCGACACCTTGGAAGCGATGGACCCGCGGTACCCACCGGCCGAAGAAGGACTGGAGAAGGTAACGATTCCTGACTAGCCCTCCTCGAACTGACCGACGCCGCGAGCGGCCCCTGTGACGATGGCTACGCGGTCGTCTGCTCTCAAGAGGACTCCGCTCGTTTGACCGTCCAGAGGTATGCGACGGCGTCGCGGCTTCTTCGCTGGCCACTCTCTACCAGGGGACGCAGGTGCGCCGTGAAGCGTTCGGATTCGTCCTCGGTCAGGGCTTCGGCCATCGCCTCACCTAGCGTGGGTGCCAGCGGGTTAGGCGCGCTCTGGAGAGCGGTCTCCCAGCCGCGTGCGTCGTCTTCGACATTGCCTGGGGCGGTCTTGGCCTCATAGCTCAGGTGGATCTCCTCGAAACCGGCTCGTTCGGCCAGGTCGAACAGGTCCCGCTCGTCGAAGTCGAGCATCGGGCTCTCCTCCGGGGGTTGGCGCGAAGCGTAGACCGCCTTCACCCTCTCCGCGAGGTCAGCCACTGGCGTCACGTCGGCGCCTCCAAAGAGGTGCGGTGGCTCAGGGTAGGTAAAGTTGTTGATCGGCTCGAAGATCGAGAGTCGTCCCCATGGTTTGAGGACGCGGTGAAACTCCTCGAAGGCACGCCGTTTGTCTTTCACGTAGATCAAGACCGAGCGGGTAGTCACCACATCGACGGCGGCATCCTCCAGTACGGCGAGGTCGTCGGCCGATGCACGTACGAACTCGCACCGGTCGAGCGCGCCCAGCTTTCCGGCGAGCGAGCGGGTGTGGTCGAGTAATTTCCGGGAGATGTCGCTGAAGATAACGCGCCCGTCTTCCCCGACAAGCTCGAGGGCGCCGAAGGCTATCAGGCCGTCGCCAGCCCCGATGTCGAGCAGAGTCTCACCACCCATGAGGTCGGCGTTTCCGAGCACCCGGTCGCGTACTGGCGCGAGGAAGTCCATAGTGGCCTTCAGGTCTTCCGGGTCTCCACCGTGCCGCCGCTCCAAAAGCCATTCGGCCCACTTGTCTCGAACCGACTTGGGGATTGCCCGAACCTCTAGCCGTTGACCGAGGTTTTGGGCTCCTCGCCGCGCAGAACAGCCACGAGGTTCTCGGCAGCCAGCTCCGCCATCTTGTCGCGGGTCTCGATAGAGGCGCTGCCGATGTGCGGGGCGAGGACGACGTTCTCGAGCTCCAGTAGCTTGGGGTTCACCTCAGGCTCCTCCTCATACACGTCGAGGCCTGCGGCGAAGATTGTTCCCTCCTCCAGTGCATCAGCGAGAGCCGCTTCGTCGACCACCGGACCGCGCGAAGAGTTGACGAGGACGGCTGTGGGTTGCATGAGGTCCAGCTCCCCCTGACCTATCAGGTGCCTGGTCTCGGGCGTGAGCGGGGTGTGGATGGAGACGAAGTCGGACGTCCGCAGTAGCTCGTCGATCTCAAGGTACCGTGCTCCTAGCCCGCGTTCTGCCCCTTCGTTTCGGTGCTGGTCGTGGTACAGGACCTCCATGTCGAACCCCCGGGCGCGGCGGGCTAAGGCCTGTCCGATCCTGCCGAATCCTACGATCCCGAGCTTCTTGCCCCAGACGTCGGGACCCGTAAGCTGCATCGGTCCCCAGGCGTCCCACCCGCCGGAGCGCAGGAGACGCTCAGCCTCGCCGAGTCTCCTGGCCGCCGCGAGCAACAGCATGAAGGCAGTATCGGCGGTCGTCTCGTTCAGGACGTCGGGGGTGTTGGTCACAACGACGCCTCTCTCGGTCGCGGCCTCCACGTCGATGTTGTCGTAGCCGACGGCCATGTTGGCGATCACCTTCAGCCCGTCTCCGGCAGCACCTATGACTTCCGCGTCAATCTTCTCGGTGACGGTCGGTAGGATGCCGGCCGCACCGCGAACGGCTTCGAGTAGCTCGCCGCGCTCGGGTGGGCTCTCTGAGAGGACGGTGACGTCGAAGCCTTCGAGGAGCCGGATCCCGGCGTCGGGTATCTCGCGGGTTACGAGGATCTTCTCGGGCATAACTCAGGGCGCTTCGGGATGAACGACGTAAATCTCCGTGAGATCCGGCGAGTACACGACGAACGCTTTCGGCACGCCCTCTTTGTCCGCGTATTCCACCTCTATAGCCGGCTCCGGATTCTCGTACTCCATCACGACCACGCCTCGGTCCCCTGCTCCGACTCCAACCTCGGGCAGCGGCCACGGAGCACGAACCTCATCGAGTTCCTTGTAAGTCGTCGTGCGTGCCATGATCCGATTCTAACTCATCCGCCTTGAGGACGTACCTCGCGTTCTCGACGTCTCCATTCGGTGGTCTTCACGTAGAGGGTGACCAGTCGGGGAAAGTCCTCCCCTTCTCGAAGTCGAAAAATCCACTTGGTCCTCACCGGAGCGGTCTTCGCTTCCGGTCCGGTGATATCCATCTCCACATTGCGAGTAAGACCCCACTGATCCTGGTGGCTCACAAGAGCCGGGTGGAATGGTATAGCCGCCAGGATCGCATCGCGGAGTTCACGCCAGTTCCCCCGACTCTCGCTGTAGCCAAGCACCTCGAACGCGCGGCGCTTGTCGCGGTCACGCAGCGCGTAGCGAATCTTGGCTTCTGGAACAATAGCGTGCTCGTAGTTCGGTAGCGCTCGTCTGTGCGGTTCATGCTCGCTCAAGTGGAGACGAGTGGGTCGCTGGTGCCGACTACTCTTCCTCTTCGAGCATCTGGCGCAGGACGGTCTGCAGGATGCCGCCGTTACGGAGGTACTCGACCTCGACCGGGGAGTCCACCCGCGCCCTCACCTCGAACTCCTTCTCTTCGCCTTCGTCGCTAGTGACCTTCACGGTCAACTGCTTGCCGGGCTCGAGGCTCGAGAGACCGGCGATGTCGAAGGACTCGTCGCCGCTCAGCCCCAGGGATTCCACGCTCTCGCCTTCCGCGTACTGGAGCGGGAGGACGCCCATGCCGATCAGGTTCGAGCGGTGGATGCGCTCGAAGCTCTCGGCGATAACGGCCCTCACCCCGAGCAGGAACGAGCCCTTCGCCGCCCAGTCGCGCGAGGAACCTGAGCCGTATTCTTTACCGGCGAGCACCACGAGGGGCACGTTCTCCTCTGCGTACTTCAGGCTCGCCTCGTAGATCGTGGTCTCTTCGCCGTCGGGGAAGTGGAGTGTGTAGCCGCCCTCTTTGTCCACGAGCTGGTTGCGTAACCTGATGTTGCCGAACGTACCGCGCACCATGACCTCGTGGTTGCCGCGGCGGGAGCCGTAGGAATTGAAGTCGCGCGGATTCACGCCCTTTTCGATCAGGTACTGCCCAGCGGGCATCTTCGAAGGGATGGCGCCGGCGGGCGAGATGTGGTCGGTGGTCACGGAATCGCCGACCTTCACGAGGACACGCGCGCCCTCGATTTCCTTCAGGTCTTCGGCCTCGGGTCCCATGTCCTTGAAGAACGAGGGCTCCTGAATGTAGGTCGAGTGGGGGTCCCACTCGTAGAGGTCGCCTGATGGCACCTCAACGTCGTTCCACTGCTCGTTGCCGGTGTAGACGTCGGCGTACTGCTCTTTGTAGATCTTCGGGTCGAGGGCGTTGTCTATCTCCCGCGCGACTTCCTCCTGCGAGGGCCACACGTCCTCGAGGTAGACGGGGTTACCGTCATCATCCTCGCCTATGGGGTCTTTGGACAAGTCTATGTCCACCGTGCCTGCCAGGGCGTAGGCGACGACGAGCGGCGGGGAGGCCAGGTAGTTCGCCCGGACGTCGGGGTTGATGCGGCCCTCGAAGTTGCGGTTGCCCGAGAGGACGGCCGCGACGACGAGGTCGTTCTCCTCGACGGCGGCAGAGATCTCCTCCGCCAGCGGACCGGAGTTACCTATACACGTCGTGCACCCGTAGCCGACGACATCGAACTTTAGCTTTTCCAGCGGGTCGAGGAGCCCCGAAGTCTGCAGATACTCCGTTACGACCTTGGACCCCGGAGCGAGGCTTGTCTTGACGTGCGGCGCGACGGAGAGTCCTTTCTCGACGGCCTTTCTGGCAAGGAGGCCAGCACCCATCATCACGGATGGATTGGAAGTATTGGTGCAGCTGGTTATGGCGGCGATCACGGCTGAGCCATGCCTGAGATAGAGCTCCTCTCCGTCCACCGTAACGGTGATGGCGCCCGAAGGCTCGGCCTGTGTCTTGCCGTTCTCGGGCTCGCCGCCGGACGTGGGGTCTCCCCCATCCTCATTGCTCACGCCGGAGGCGCCTGCAGGGGTGTCGCTCGCGGGGAAGGACTCGGTGTCGTCTGCGGTGTGACTCTCATCCGTGGAGACGGCACCGCCCACCTTGCCCTCGGCCTCGTTGGGCCCACCGCGGGCGACGGGTATGTCCGGGTTCGGGGTGTCGCTCGCCGGGAAAGATTCGTCGTCGGCGCTGTCGTAGTCGTCCTCGCTGCCGTTCGCAAGGAGCGGATGGTCGGGATCCACCATCTCGGCCAGCGCCTGCCTGAAGGATGGCTGCATGTCGTCGAGGGCGACCCTGTCCTGCGGGCGGCGCGGCCCGGCGAGGCTCGCCTCGACCGACTCGAGGTCGAGATCCAGGATCTCCGAGAAGCGCGGCTCGGGCGTCTCGTCCGTACGCCAGAGGCCCTGCTCCTTGCTGTACGCCTCGACCAGCTCGACGAGATCCTCGTCGCGGCCGGTGCCGCGCAGGTAGCGGAGCGTCTCGGTGTCTACGGGGAAGAACGTGCACGTCGCCCCGAACTCCGGGGACATGTTCGCGATGGTGGCCCTGTCAGGGAGCGAGAGCTTGCTGAGCCCCTCACCGTAGAACTCTACGAACTTGCCGACCACGCCGTGAGAGCGGAGCAATTGCGTCACGGTCAGCACGAGGTCTGTGGCCGTGACGCCCTCCTTGAGGGCGCCGGTAAGCTCGAAGCCTATAACCTCGGGGACGAGCATGTAGTAGGGCTGGCCTAGAGTGACAGCTTCGGCCTCGATGCCGCCGACGCCCCAGCCCAGCACTCCCAGGCCGTTGATCATGGTGGTGTGGCTGTCGGTGCCGACGAGGGTGTCCGGCATCGCCACTCCATCTTTGACGATGACGCCCTTCGCCAGGTACTCCAGGTTGACCTGGTGGATGATGCCCGTGGCCGGCGGCACGACGGAGAAGTCGTCGAAGGCTTGCTGACCCCACTTTAGGAACTCGTAGCGCTCGCGATTACGCTCGAACTCGCGCTCGGCATTGAACTGGAGGGCCGCAGGCGTTCCGAAGGCGTCGACCTGGACAGAATGGTCGATAACCAGGTCGATAGGCACCAGAGGGTTGATCTTCCCTGGATCTCCGCCCACGTTCTCCATCGCGCTCCGCATCGCCGCGAGGTCGACGACAGCAGGCACCCCGGTGAAGTCCTGCATGACGACCCTGGCCGGCAAATAAGCAAGCTCCCCGCCGACCGACTCGGGCCAGCCGGCCAGCGCCTCGACGTCCTTTTTCGAGACGAACTTCCCACCGGCGTTACGCAACAGTGACTCGAGCATCACCCTGATGGAGAACGGTAGCGAGAACACATCCCCTTCCACTTTCTCATCAAGGGTCTTCAGGCTATAAAGTTCTACGTCACCAGAACCAGTCTTTAACCTCGTGCGCGCACCGAAAGGTTCGTTCGCCATGTTCACAACCTCTTCTCTGAAACTCGTCTGCGGGAACTCGAAAGATTATAGATGATCCGGGATGGTTTACGGGACCCGCATCCGAACGCGGGCGAACCCCGGGGGCCCTACGTACCCTCGTACACCGCCACAGAAGCCCCGCGCGCCGCCTCCACGAGCCTGGCGTCGAAAGCCAGGAAATGCAGGTAGTCGAACCGCTCTCCGAGCCGCGCGGCGCTTAGCAGGCAAGCCGGCCTGGGCCAGAAAGACGGGAAGGACGCACACTCTACCGGCGCCGGGGTACGAGTTCGTAGAGGAGGGGGTCTTTCCCGACCGGTGCCACGTCGAAGCCCGCATCCCGGAAGACTTCCAACCGGGCACGGTCGTTGGCCAGGAGGTAGACTGGTCCGCTCTCGGCTGCTCTGCGCGCAGCCTCTACACCTGTGGTGTCGTCGGTGCCGTAACGATCGGCGGCTTGGGCCGCGCTGATCTGGTCCGGCCAGACGACATCGGTGTGACGGTCCCAGGATGTACAGAAAGGGTCCATGAGGGTGAGATCCCGCCTCCTACCCTCGACGAGCACCATGTACCAGAGCGGGCTTCTGTGGTGCAGCACCGTTGCGCCCTCCTCCACGTTGCCGGCCACCGCCTCGATCTTCTTACGTCCCCCATAATCTCCGCTGCGGTCGTGCGCGGCGTAGTCGTCACGCACGCCTGAGAGCGGTACGGCGAGCATCAGGGCAGAGAGGGCAACGAGAATGATGCCTCTGGCAGTGGAACCGATCGCCAGGCTCTCTGCCAACCGCAGCAAGGCTCCGAGGCCTGCCGCGATACACAGGCCGAAGGCCAGAAAGGCGGGGATTAGGAACACGTAGAAGTCCTCGATCCCCAACTGTAGGTAGACGGCGGCCTGAACGAGACACCCGAAGAAGAGCGTGCCGAGAAGAACGGCCGTTGCGCGATCCGTAAACAGCAGGTAGAGGGCAGCCAACGCCCCGACCACTATCAGAAAGAGAGGGTATTGTCCGAGGAGATGATCCACCAACAGTTGCACTTTGGTGGAGGGGTCCGCGAGCGCGAGGCTCGAAGGGCTGCAATGCCTCCCCTTCTCGGAAGACTCGGCCAGAAAGCTGCCGCCGGTGACGAGGAGCAGGAAACGCCAGGGAGTCGAAGGGTCAGCTTCATTCAGGGGCGCGTGCATCAGGGCCCGTACCGGGAGGTAGAGGAGCGGAAGAAGGCCGAGCAAGAAGAGCCCGGCGCCCTTCAGCATGAGCCCCGTCCTCGAAAACACACGCCCTTCGGTAAGGAGCACGAAGGCGAGAGCGCCGGGGACTAGCAGAACGCTCGTCAGGTGGTGAGTAAGGGAGAGGCCGACCAGGAAGGCGCAGAGCAGCAGGTATCGGCCGTTGCGGCGGTCTCTCCAGACGAGGAGGAAGAGGATCACGAGTGCGACGAGGAGTGCCTCGAGGGTGTAGACCTCGGCGATCACAGCCTGGCTCCAGAATGCCCCGGAGAGCCCGAAAGCCAGCGCCCCGGCCGCCGCAGCCACGGCACGTCTACCAAGCCGTAGTCCTGCGAGGTACACGGCGAGAACCGCTGCGACGCCGTAGACGGCGGAGGCGAGGTTCACGCGGTAGGCGGGGTCCCCGAATGGCAGGTAGGTGAAGAGGTGTGTCAGCATCGTATAGGTTGGGTAGCCGGTCGGATGGCCGACCCCGAGCACAGAGACCTCGGCCTGCAGCATCGGGGAGTCGAGCGTGTCAGGAACGCCGTAAGGCAGGACCGTCGGCGCCAGGGTTCCGATGTAGAGGACGGCAACGAAGATCGCGACCGCCCCACCGAGCAAAGCCGCGCCCCGCCGCCGGGGAGATCCGATGCTGCCGCTGGAGGGATTCATCGCAGGGGCAGAATACTACGTAGGTGCACCGCCTTACCCGATGGGGCCTCTGTATACTCAGAGCACGTGGCTAAGCGCGGCTACACGAGGGACACGATCAGGGGCGGCGCCAGCGAGTGGGACGTCTCGCGGCCTTTCTCCAGCTACGCGCGGACGTTGGCGACGCTACTCGTGCACCCTGTCAGGTTCTTCGAGCTTTTGCCAAGGATTCCGGACATGAGGGCGCCTGCCCTCTTTCTCATGTTCTCCGGCCTCCCTGCCGCGATCCTGTGGCTGCTCTTCTGGGGACTATATCCCGCGCTGGTAGCCATCGTACTGCCCTTGCCGCTATCTTTTCTTCTCGCCGGCCTCTACCATCTCGGCGTCCTCGGTGGCCGGCACGGGTATGTCGTGACCTGGAGGGTTCTCGCATACCCGCTCGGCTTCTACCTGCCCTTCGCCGCCATCCCGGTGCTCGGGCCTCTGGGGGCTGCTTACATAGGGCTCGTACTCATGCCGCTCGGGCTCGCTGAGGTACATGAGGTCGGAAGGCCTAGGGCCTGGCTGTTCTGCGCGGCCGTCGGTGTCGCGTTGGGGGCGGTCTACTACTTCGCAAGCGTTGCCTGAGGGTCATTCACCGGGTGGGTCGTCCTGAGATCCTACGAACTCAAGCGAAACCACGTCGGCCTCGACGAAGCCGAGGGAGCGGTAGAACGCACGGGCCGTCAGGTTCGCGCGGGTGGCGACCAGTTCGATCTGGGATGCGTCGTTGTCGGAAGCGACGCTGCGAACCTCCTCCATCAAGAGCTTGCCCACCCCGGCACGTCTGTGGCTCTCTGCGACGACGAGCATCGGCACCTCGACGACGGTGTCGCCGTGGGCGAGGTCGGGTTTGATCCAGAAGCTCACCAATCCTACTAACCCAACTTCCTTCTCCACCACGAAGACCCGCGCCCTGGGTTCGTCCAGGAGTTCCTCGAGCCGCGCCCTGATGGCGTCTTCCGTGGGCGGCGAGTCACCGACCGTCTCGGCCAGCTCCTGGGCGAGATCGCAGATCCCCGCGGCATCCTCCTCGGTAGCCTCGCGCACCTTGATCTTGGATTTAGAGTCCATGGTACTCCTCGTCTCGTAGTCTGGAGTATTACTTACCCTACGTAGCCCGGCGACGAACGGATGAAGGCGCTAAGATGATCCAGGAGTGGAAAGGAGGCTGATGGGACGCAGGGCGGTCGTGATCGTGCTCGACGGCCTCGGCGCCGGCAAAGCCCCTGACGCGGCGGCTTTCGGCGACGAGGGCGCCAACACCCTGGCGAACACGGCGAGGGCCGTGGGCGGCCTCCTGGCGCCGAACCTCCAGGCCCTCGGGCTCGGCAACGTCGAGGAGATCGAGGGCCTGCCGCCGACCGAGTCTCCCGCAGCCTCCCACGGCCTGATGGTCGAGCTATCTGCGGCCAAGGCCACCCTCGCAGGACACTGGGAGATGATGGGACTCGTACTCGAGGACCCGCTCCCTACCTATCCGAATGGCTTCCCGGAAGGTGTGTTGCGCCGCTTCGAGAACGAGACGGGACGCGCCGTCATAGGCAACAGGCCGGCCTCGGGGACCAGGATCATAGAGGAGCTCGGTCGCGAGCAGGAGAAGACGGGAGCCTGGATCGTCTACACCTCAGGCGACTCCGTCTTCCAGATCGCCGCGCACACCGGCGTGATCCCGCTCGATGAGCTGTACGAAGCTTGCCAAAAGGCCCACGAAATGCTCATCGGCGAGGGTGAGATCATGGTCGAGAGAGTCATCGCCCGTCCCTTCCACGGCGAGCCCGGCGCATACGTCCGCGAAAACGAGAACCGCCACGACTACGGCATCACCCCGCCCTCGGAGACCTATCTGGACCGCATAAAGGACGCAGCCCACGAGACCGTGGCCGTCGGCAAGATCAGGGACATCTTCGACGGCAGAGGCATAACGGAGCATCTACCAGCGCCGCCAGACGACACAGCCAAAGTAGACGCCGTCCTGGAGGCACTGGGTCGCGTCGAGTCCGGTCTCGTATTCGCAAACCTCGTTGACTTCGACGCCAAGTACGGCCACCGGCGCGATCCCGAAGGCATGGCGCAAAACGTCGAGATCTTCGACGAGAGGTTGCCGGAACTACTCGAAGCACTAACCGCAGAAGACCTCATGATCATCACTGCAGACCACGGCAACGACCCGACCTTCAAAGGCACGGACCACACCCGCGAACGTGTCCCACTCCTCGTCCTCGGCGGTAGGCCACTCGATCTCGGCGTTCGCGAAAGCTTCTCCGATGTCGGAGCCTCCGTCGCCGGATGGCTCGATGTACCGAAAAGCGGGCTTCCAGGCAGGAGCTTCGCCTAGGGTAACGAGAGCCGGAGATCCGTACACCCGCTAGAATGGCAAAGCGCTACAGCTCGTTCGAGGCAGGGACTGCATGGGCTCAGGGAACGCGATACTCGATGCCATAGAGACCAAGAAGTTCGGCGGAGAACTCTCCGAGGGGCTCATCAGGGACGTGGTAGAAGGCTACACCACGGGAGAAGTGCACGACTACCAGATGGCCTCGCTGCTCATGGCGATCTTCATCCAGGGTATGGGTTATGGGGAGACGCTCGCGCTGACGCGGGCGATGGCCGAGTCCGGCAAGACTTACTCTTTCCCGGAGTCCGTGGACAAACATTCCACAGGTGGCGTCGGGGACAAGGTGAGCCTCACGGCGCTCCCCATTGTGGCAGCCTGCGGGGTGCCCGTTGCCAAGCTCTCGGGACGGGGCCTCGGCGCGACCGGCGGTACGGTAGACAAGCTGGAGTCTATCCCCGGCTTCTCGTGCAGCCTCTCCGAAGAGCAGTTCATGAGCCAGGTCGATGAGGTCGGACTCGCCATAATCGAGGCGGGGGACCTCGCGCCGGCTGACAAGGAGATCTACGCCCTCCGCGACACGACGGGCACGGTGGATTCTCTGCCGCTTATCAGCTCATCGATCGTCTCCAAGAAGGTAGCGACCGGCGCTGGGCATCTGCTCTACGACGTGAAGCGCGGCTCGGGAGCGTTTATGAAGACGACCGAAGAAGCCCGCGAGCTGGCCGACCTCCTCGTACGCCTGAGCGAGGACCTCGGCATCGACGCGTCGGCCCTGATCACGGACATGGACAACCCTCTTGGGAGCGCTATCGGCAACGCCCTCGAAGTCCGCGAGAGCGTACTCCTACTCAAGAACGAGCCCGTCCCCGACGACCTCGCCAGCAAGGTCAACCACGTCGCCACCCGTCTCCTCGAGCTCAAGGGCATCCCTGAAGGAGCTACCGCCGTCGAAAACGCGCTCTCCTCAGGTGCGGCCTACGAGAAGTTCCGCGAGTTCGTCAGCGCCCAGGGCGGCGACGCGGACGCCCTCGAAGACCTCCCCGTCTCAGCCGAAGTCAGCGAAGTAAAGTCCCCACGAGACGGCTACGTAGCCCGTTTCGGGGCATCGGACATCGGCAGCGCAGCCCTCGCCCTAGGTGCCGGCCGCAAGAGAAAGGACGACCGCATCGACCCTGGCTCAGGCATCGAAATCCTCGTAAAACCAGGAGACCCTCTCCGAGAAGGCCAACCCGTAGCCCGCCTCTACGGCGAACGCGAAGCGGAGCGAGCCGAACGCCTCGTCCTGAAGGCGCTCGAAATCTCCGACGAGCCCGTAGAGCCACCCCCTGTTATCCTGGATAGCCTGTGAATAAGCAAGTCAGCATGTCAGCACGCCGCCTTTGGCGGCTTGTCAGCACTTCAGCAAAAGAAAAGCTGAAATGCTGAAATGCTGACAAGCGAAGGCCTTGAGGCCTGAGCGTGCTGAAATGCTAAGACGACCGAAGGGAGTCGATCATGTGCCCTGTTCACGTGCGGGCGGAGCCTGGAGATTTCGCTGAGAGTGTTCTCTTGCCCGGTGACCCCATGAGGGCGAGGTACATCGCCGAGACCTTCTTCGAGGACGCGAAGCTTGTGACGGAAGAGCGCGGGATGCTCGGTTATACGGGCACTTACAGGGGCAAGCCGGTCTCGGTCCAGGCCACAGGGATGGGGTGTCCGAGCGCCTCCATCGTGACGGAGGAGCTGATACAGCTAGGGGCGAAGAATCTGGTCAGGGTCGGGACCTGCGGGGGGTACAGCAGGGAGTTGCGGCTGGGGGATCTCATAGTCGCGACCTCGGCGGCCCCGCAGGACGGTACGGTCTCCTCGATCACCAGCGGCGTCCCCTACGCCCCGGCGGCTCACTTCGACATCGTCCACGCCGCCCACCACGCGGCAGAGAGCGCGGGGCGAAGGACCTTCGTCGGACAGGTAGTAAGCTCCGACCTGTTCTACGACCCTACCGAAGACCCTGCGACGTTGTGGGGCGACCTCGGGGTGCTCGCCGTCGAGATGGAGGCCGCGGTGATCTTCACCATAGCCGCAATGCGCGGCGTGAGGGCTGGATGCTTGCTGACCGTCTCCGACACCATCGGCGCTGAGACAGTCAGGATCAGCGACGAGGAACTGCGTAACGCCGTGGATAACATGATGGCACTAGCGCTGGACACCCTCGACGCCTTAAACTAGTACCCCCGTGTGGGGACGAGGCGGAGCAGGTAAAGCACCGGCCTCCGCTAGATAGGAAAATAGATTGACGATCCTCAACGAGTCGGGGATACCGGACGTTCTCCCTCCTTTGCATGCCGTAAATGGCCTGGCGGAGAGGCTTCCTGATGTGCTCGTCGTCGTCGTCGGTCCGCAGGCTGAAGCCCATCTCGTCCAGTGCCTTCCTGCCGTGCCATCTCCGAACCTTCCCCCCTCCCGGCGCAACCAGCGGGTGATCTTCGCGATCCTCGACCCCGACGACCCACCGCAGCAGGGCCTTCTGGCTTCCCGGATCGTGGAGAGTGTCGCCGGAATCCGTGGAACGAGCCTGGTGCTGCTCGTGGCGGGACGAACGGCGGAATCGCTCGGGGTCGATGCCGAGTTCGAGGCCACGCTCGCAGCCCGCAAGCTGGATGTGCCCGCTGAGGTAGTGAACCCCGATGCTCCCCGCGAAGTCCCTGGCATCCTCTCCACCGACCTCGAGGACTGTGTACTCGCCGCCCTGGTGAACCTGTGCCCGAAGAGAAAGACTTCAGACCTCGTGGAGACGGCCTCTCCGGCGAAGCGCGGCGGGCTCTTCGGAGGTCTGCTGGGACGAGGCATCGAAGCGTCGGACTCGAATGACGGGCGCCCCGTAGTGTTGCTCGGTGGCACACTCAAAACAGGGGCCGCGCAAGAGCTCGCCACGGAGTTCTCCAGGGCTGGGGTGGAGGTAGCAGGGGCCGTACCGGCGTCAGGGATAGACGATCTTCCGCCCCTAGGAGAGGGCACGGTGGTGGCAGTCATGGACCCGAACCTGACCTCAGCGGCGACGGCCGCCGAGCGGCGCGGGGCTACGGTGGTCAAGACCCTTATGCCCGTCGGAGTCGACGGCACGGCCCGCTTCGTCCAGGATGTGGCGGAGGAAGCCGGAACGCGGACCAGCGAGGTCGTGCGGGCCAGGTCCGCGTGGGAGGACCTGGGGGTCTTGAGGAACCGCATAAGGGGGAAGAGGATCTTCTTCACCGGCGACACGGGGTTCGAGATCCCGCTCGCCCGTTTCCTCGCCGACGCCGGAGCCGTTGTGCTCGAGGTCGGGGCGCCGCGGCTGGACCGCAGGTTCCTGGCCGCCGAGCTGCAGGCCCTCGGCCCCGATATAGACGTCGTCGTCTCGCCGGACTACAGGGGGCAGACGAATCGGATCGACGAGAGTAGGCCCGACGTAGTGATCTCCAGCCCGGGCCTCCACCTGCCTCTGGTCGCCCGCGGACACCTGTGCCGCTCGCCCCGTGATTTCTTCGAGGCCGGACTCTACGGCTACGGGGGCGCCCGTCGCATCCTCGAACTCCTGGTGCGTACCATGGACCGCGCAGAGACCCTCGACGCGCTGAACCTGTGAAGCTCCTGCGCGGCGTCTACGAGGGACCGCAGAGCTACGGTATCCTGCGGGTGGCCGCGAGCATCAGGGGCGTACACACTTTGCTCAGGGCACTGCCTGGCGAAACGTACTTCCGTACGCTCTACGGGGCCCATGAGCGAACCGGGGAGATGGCGCCCGTCACGCTCAGCCCGCTTCGCGAGGGACACGATAGCTCGATGGCGCCGGGGAACCTCGCTCGTGACCTCTCCAGTGTCGTCCGTCGTCACCCGAAGACAGAGATCGTCATCCTCGTCCGCTCGGAGGCGTCCCTTCTCTCGGGGGAGACCATCCCCATCACCACCCTCCCCGAGGTAGAAGGGACAGGAAGGCCCCCCGAACTGGTGACGTTCTCCTGGGAGCAACCGGGCATGAGGGAGACCGAGGCAGCGGAGCTCGCGCTGGAGGACCTGATCCAATCCAGGATGCGCGACAGACCCGAGAGGAGCCCTTACCCTACGGTCAACGTCTTCGGGCCACCGATCTTCGGTCCTGGCGCGGCGGCCGAGTACGCCGAGGCCGAGCGGCTCCTCGATATGGTCGGGGTCGAGGTAAACGCCAGGGTGCCGCTGGGAGCGAACACTGGAGACCTTGGCCGCCTCCCGCGCGCGTGGGCCAACGTGCTCCTCTACAGGGAGGTCGGGGAGTCTGCGACGCTCTACCTGCAGGACGAGTTCGGGATGCCGCGGGTAACGACCCCGATGATCGGCGCCGCGGGGACGGGCGCTGCCCTGCGGGCCGTCGGCGAATTGTGCCAGCTCGACCCGAAGTCCGTGCAGCGTACGATCTGGGCCGAGCTGGCCCGCACGGCGAAGCTCCCGTGGTACGCGCGGCTCGAACCGCCCGAGACCTTCCGAAACCGCAGGGTGGCCATCTTCGGGGACTTCACCTATCCTATTGGCCTCGGTTACGCCCTTGCCCGCGAGGTCGGGCTCGAGGTCACTACCTGCGGGACCTACCTCACGCACCTCGAAAGGGACTTCCTATTCCACGCGCACACCTTCACCGAAGGGGCTTTCGCCGAGGACGACCCCGAGGCCGTCGCGGCCCGCATCGAAGCCGCCGAGCCAGACCTGATCGTCGGTACTTACCTGGAAGAGGGCGTGGCCGACTCCCTCGGAGTACCATTCCTCCCCCTCTGTCCCCCGGCCACGGGCAGGCCGTTCGTCGAGCGGCCTCTTATGGGCTACGCCGGGTCAAGCGTCCTCGCGGACGCCCTCGACGAAGTCCTCCGTTACAGAAGAACGGAGCCCGCCGGGGAAGCCGGAGTTCAGTGGACCGACGGGGCGCTGCAGGAGGTCGCCGAGGTACCGCCGTTCCTGCGGGGAAGAGCCAGGCGGCTCGCCGAAGACCGTGCCCGCCAGCAGGGCTCGGACGAGGTGACGCGCGAGATCTTCCTGGAGTCGCGGTCCTGAACCGATATAATCCCGCCCCGTGGGCATCCGAGATTTCATACAGTACCTCGAGGAGCACCAGGAGCGGCTGAAGAGCGGCCCCGAACTTTCGGCTGCTGAGCGCGGGGAGACCTTGAGGGAGGCGGAGACGATGGTCGGGATGGCTGATGCGGCCATCAAGGAGCTGGAGTCTGTCCTCGGGAACCGTAGGATCAATCTCCCAGAAGAACACGCCGTACGCTTCGCCCAGGACGTTTTCTCCTATCTGATAGCGGAAGAAGAGAAGGTCAAAGAAGCCCTCCGCGGGCCAGCCCCCCGGGACACGGCAGATGGCTGACCGAAGCCGCCCTCTGCTTCGCAAGCCGCTCTAACGTAGCCGTTTTGTGAGCACCGCGCCGATCGGGGTGATGGCTTCCTTCATCCTGCCGTCCTTCGTATAGACTCTGTGGCGAACGACGCGCCCCTGGCGTCCACAGGAGGTTCTTGTACGTTGAACCGGAGATATAGAGCGCGCTCCGCCTTGCTCGCCACGTTGCTCGCCGTAGTATTGCTGGCCGGGTGTTCGCAGAGACAGCCTGCTCCCCAGGAAGAAAACGCGGCCGAGGCTTCACCGAAAGCCTCGTCAGGTTCATCCTCAACCCC
>JBPCIR010000215.1:0-7084 GCA_051006095.1 Rubrobacter sp.
GCGTGTCGAGCGCGGGGAGTTCATAAACGCTGGGGTGGTGCTCTACTGCCAGGACGCGAAGTTCCTCGACGCGCGAGTCCACCTCGACCCGGAACGCCTGCGGGCGCTCGACCCCAACCTCGACCCCAAGACCGTGCAGGAACACCTCGAAGTCGCCCGCCGGGTGTGCGAGGGCGGACCCGAGGCCGGCGCCGTAGGGCTGCTGCCGCCGGTCCAGCGCTTCGGGTGGCTCGTGGCGCCACGTAGCACGGTGGTGCAACCTTCTCCGGTCCACACGGGCTTCGCCGATGACCCTGAGGAGGCCATAGAGCACCTCCTAAGGGTCATGGTCGAGTAGATACCCCATCGAGGGCGTGCGCGACCTGGCGTCCCGTGGCGTCCTTCACCCTTATGCGAGTCCCGATCGTGACGATCTTGAAGCTAAGATCCAACGGATAGCTGAACATACGACCCTCCCCTCTTTCCGCCGTTTACGCGGACAACGTCGAGGGACCTCTTTAGCAGACGGGTCACTTCCCTGGCCCGAACGAGGTCCTGACGCCGCAATTCGCGCAGGAAGGCGGCGACCTCGAAGTCTCCGTCTCGCTCTGCCTCGAGGATGCAAGCCTCATAGGGCTCGATGCTCCTCAATACGCCGAGAAGTAGCTCCGTCAGGTCGCGGCTCTCTGTATTCGGCACGATATCAGGGACCGCCGACGGTGGAAAACTTTCCCTGGTGTCCAGCATCTCTATCCTCCTCGAGTATCCACGTTTTATACGTATACGTACGGTAAGGGCAAACGGTGCAAAACCAGAATGCGAGACCCGCCTGGAGCGACACCCCCGATCCGTGCGGATCAGGGGCGCCGGTTCTCTCAGGTGGTCTTTAGCGGGCTTCGATCATGTCGGCGATCAGCGGGTAGCGGTACCCGCCGTCCTTGCTCACCCGGTAGGCCGCGTAGGCGCCGTGCACGAAGGGCACCAGCGTGATCAGGGCCATCACCGGGACGAGCAGGAACCCGATCAGGACGAGCATCAAGAGCGTCGTCACGGTCCATCCGGCGACCAGGATCACAAGCCACGCCACCTGGTACCACATCGACTGCAAAGCCTGAAACGCCACGTTGCTCGACCGGTCCCTGTAAACGAGCCAGATGATCAGGGCAGCCACGGGCCCGAGGAATCCGGTAACTAGATTGAGGAAGATGCTAAGGTGCGCGAGCACCGATAAAGTCTTCTCCTCTTGCGTGCCCATCGTAACCGGGCCCCGCTCCCCAGGCCCCAGGCCCCGCTCCTCGGCGACCTCGTCCCCGGCTACCCCATAGTTGTGGTCCTTCGCCTCCATCGCTGCTCCTCTCTGTCGCGCTACGATCTACGTAAACAAGGTACTTCAGACCTATCAGTTCGGCATCGGTCCAGGGACCGAATGTCGGTAGGTCCGCAGGTCTAGCATTTCAGCAAGTCAGCACGCCGCCTACGGCGGCTCTCAGCACTTCAACTTGTCAGCACCTCGGTATTTCAGCTTCGCTTGCGCGAGTTTTTGCTGACTGGCTGACAAGCGGAGCCCGAAGGGCGTAGCGTGCTGAAGTGCTGACCAGCTATCAGATGGCGAAGTCGCTGCCAGCGTGGCAGACTCAGGACAGAGAATCCATGAGGAGATCGAGTGACAACTACGGAGCCGGCCCAGCGCAGCGCGGACATCCTATCTTCGCGGCGCTCTACGACCCGCTGGGCGCCTCCATGGAGCGGAGGTGGATGGGCGGGCGCAGGAGACGGTTGCTCCAAGGGGTCCGCGGCGCTGTGCTCGAGATCGGTGGCGGCACCGGCGCGAACCTCTCGCACTACAGGAATGTAGATCGGGTAATCGTCGCCGAGCCCGACCCTTTCATGCGCAAGAGGCTTGGCCAGAAGCTCGAGGATACCCGCGTCCCTGTCGAGGTCTCGGCGGCCGGGGCGGAGGCGCTGCCCTTCCCTGACGGGAGCTTCGACACCGTGGTTTCGACGCTCGTCCTATGCACGGTCCCGGATCAGGCGTCTGCACTGGACGAGGTCAGGCGCGTCCTGCGTCCGGGCGGAAGGCTGCTGTTTATCGAGCACGTACGCGCCACCGGGTCCATGGCACGCTGGCAGGATCGCATAGAGCCTCTCTGGGGACGGCTCCTCGGCGGCTGCCACCCCAATCGAGACACCGTCGCTGCCATCAAAGAGGCCGGGTTCGAGATAGAGACGTTCGAGCGCTTCTACCCGCCGGTCGCCCTGACCAGCCTCACGCCACACGTCCAGGGCTCGGCGGCAGTTCGGCTCGCCGCGTGAGAATCATGCTAGGATCAACGCGCCGATGAGTGGTCCCGAGATGCATCCCACTTCGTGATGAGCCGCCGGACTGGCCTGATCTTGGCGCTTGCGCTCGCGCTCGCGGTCTTCGTCGTGGACCAGGGGATAAAGTCCGTCGTCGAGGGTTCGATGCGCGTCGGAGAGAGCATCACCCTCTGGCCTGGCTTCCTCAGCCTCACCTACATAAAGAACGACGGCGGGGCCTTCGGCATCCTCGGCGGGAGCCAGATGATTCTCCTCGTCGGAAGCACCGTCGCCGTCGTGGTCGTGCTCTGGATGCTGCTTTCGGGGAGACCGTCGAAGCCGACGATGCTAGGGTGTGGTTTGATCCTGGGCGGTGCGGCGGGTAACCTCCTCGACCGTCTTAGCAGCGGAGAGGTCACGGACTACGTCCACTTCAGCTTCTGGTACATCTTCAACGCAGCCGACGCCGCGATAGTCGTCGGCGTCGGGCTGCTGCTCCTCTCAGCCCTCCGCCCCGAAAGAGCCGGCCAGCGACCAGCCGTCTGTGACAAGCAGCGAACGGAGAGCTGACACCTTACCGTTCGGCTTCGCCGGAGACACGCTCTGGTGCTTCGGGCTGTTCGTCCTCCGCTTTCTCTCGTAACTGGCGCAGGATGCCGCCGGCAAGGATGATGTCGCGCTCCCGCCTCGAGTACTCGGCGAGGAGCGTTACCTCGTCGCCCTCCTTCTTCAGCGGGACCTCCTCGTCGCCGTTCTCCAGGCGGGCCCTGATCTCCGGCAGCTCCCACTTCTGTCCCTGCTCGAACCTGTCGTAGTCCGATTCTTCCTTGAAACGAAGCGGGAGGATGCCCTGAGAGATCAGGTTCCGACGGTGGATGCGGGCGAAGCCCTTCGCGATGACGGCCCTGATGCCGAGGTGCAAAGGTGCCAGCGCCGCGTGCTCGCGACTCGACCCCTGCCCGTAGTTGTGCCCGCCAACTATAAAGCCAGGCGCCATCTCCCTGGCCTTCCCGTGATACTCGGTGTCGAAGCGGCGGAAGGTGAACCTGGCGATCTCGGGTACGTTCGAGCGGAACGACATGACCTCTACCCCGTCAGGCGCGAGGTCGCCGGTCGAGATGTCGTCCTCGACCACGATGGTGACCGTACACTCGAGGGAATCGGGGAGCTCGGGGGCTTCGGGCGGCGGTTCTATGTTCGGTCCGCGTGGGATCTCGATTCCGGACGCCTCCTCTGGCGGCGCAGGGGCCAGGATCTGGCGGTCATCCACCGCAGGGTTCGCGGGAGCCTCGGGGAGATCCGGATACTCCCCGAGCTCCCGGGGGTCCGTGATGGCGCCGCGCAGAGCGGTGGCGACTGCCGTGGTCGGACTCGTGAGGTACACCTGGTCGGTCATCGTCCCCGAGCGTCCGGGGAAGTTGCGGTTGAAGGTCCTGACGCTGACTGAATCGGAGGGTGGGGCCTGTCCCATCCCGACACAAGGGCCGCACACAGGCTCGAGCATCCGCGCACCAGCACGCACCAGGTCGGAGTAGACGCCTGTAGTGGCGATGGAGTCGAGGATCTGACGGCTCCCAGGCGTCACGGTCATGACGAGACCAGGATAGACCGTCTCATCGCGCAAGACCGCAGCGGCGACGGCCAGGTCCTCGAAGCCGGAGTTGACCGAGCTACCGAGGCAAACCTGTGCGGCCTTCGTCCCCGCGACCTCCCTGACGGGGACGACGTTCCCGGGCGAGTGGGGCTGTGCGATCAGGGGTTCCAGCTCGTCCAGCTCGATGTGCTCGCGTTCGTCGTAGTCGGCGCCATCGTCGGCGGAGAGCTCCACGAAGTCTTCCTCGCGCTGCTGCATCCTCAGCCATTCCCTCGTCCTCTCGTCCGAGGGGAAGACACCCGTAGTGGCACCGAGCTCGGCGATCATGTTGCAGATCGTGGTCCTTCCCGTGACGTCTATGTTCGCGACGCCTTCCCCGTGGAACTCGAAGATACGTCCGAGCCCGCCCCTCACGCCGCGCCTCCTCAAGAGCTCGAGGATCACATCCTTCGGCGTCACCCAGTCCAAGAGGGCCCCTGTAAGCTCGACGCCGACGACCCTGGGAACTGGGGTCTGGAACGGCTGTCCGGCCATCACGAGGGCCACGTCGAGACCGCCGGCCCCGATCGCTATGGAACCTAAAGCACCTGAGGAAGTAGTATGAGAATCCGCCCCGACGAGGGTCGCGCCTGGTCTGGCGAAGCGCTCCACGTGAAGGTAGTGGCAGATGCCGTTCCCGGGGCGGGAGTAATGAAGGCCGTACCTGGCTGCGAAAGCCTGCAGGAAACGGTGGTCGTCAGGGTTCTTGAAGTCGAGTTGGATGACGTTATGGTCGACGTACTGGACGGCGAAATCTACCTGGGCGCGGTCCACGCCCATCCTCTCGAACTGCAGGCAGGCCATCGTGCCCGTAGCGTCCTGGAGGAGTGTCTGATCTATCCTAAGCCCAACCTCCTCGCCGGGATCAAGCACCCCCTCGACCAGGTGGTCCTCGAGGATCTTGGTGACCAGATTCTGCGCCATAGTCAATCACCCCCGCCTCACGTACTCGAACTCGTCTACTCATTCTACATGCCCAGCCTGCGGAGTCTGCCCGCGGACACTTGAGTGACGCCTTCGGCTATCGCTGGCGCACGAACGAGGTCGTTGCTTTGAGGGTCTTCCGATCTAGTGGCCTGCCGCACCCGGGACAGTGCGTAACCTGCTCGGCATAAGTCTCGCTAGTGTTGTCGTCGTCGAAGAACACCCATTTGTATTCCCGACCTACCCACCAGAACTCACCCCAGAGATTTCCCCCCCCCGCGCACGGACATACCAGATTAGCCATCGGCCCTCCTCCTTCGCGAATACGTGCTCAGATAGTAACGTACACAACAAGATCTGTCCCGGCCTGCGCCCCGTAAAACGGCAAGAATGGTCCGAAATGTGTAGTGGGATCGCATATCGAGGGCGGACCATCCCTCTACGACCCGCCCTACTCAAGGTGGCTCAGGATGAAGGAGAGGAGGAAGCCGGCGGCTAGCGCCCCCACGTCGCCCTTCTACTCCTTCACGAGCCGCTGGTAGACCGCACGATACTTGCGGATGGCCTGCCGCAACTCTTCGGTGGACTCCTCGTCCGACCCTTCGTCCGCGCGTCCGGCCGAACGCGCCACGACTTCGGCCCTGATGCCGCGCGCCTCCCTGTAGTCGTCGGCTACGTCAGGGTGCATGGCTGCCAGGCTCCTGTCGGTCTCCTCGTCGGACTGGCCCGCGTCGGAGACGAAGTTGCGCTCGCTCAAGATATCTGAGACGGTCCGGTCCGCCAGCTCTATGGACCTCTGGGGATTGTCCACGAAGACCCTCTCGACCTCTCCCCACTGCTCCTCGTAGCGACCGCGACTCCCTTCGGAGAGCGGTTCGACCTGCCGCTCCACGCGGCCGCGACGCTCCCTGAGTTCCCTCTCGGCCTCCTCCTCGGAGCCTCTCTCCTGTGCCGCTCTCTCGTACTCGGAGCCGAACTCTTCCCTGCTCCGCTCCCGCTGCTCCTCACTCCTCTGCGCAGCCCTCCGCCGCGAAGCGAAGAACAGCACCAGCAACAAGACCACGACAACGACCACCACTATGATCACGATTAGGGTCGTAGCGCCCACATCTCCTCCTCCCGCTCGTTTTTCTATCTCGCATTATTCCCCGCGATGTACCCTATGTAACGTCGCCGGGTGTTCTGCAAGCAGAACAGCATTTCAGCTGGTCAGCTTGTAGTTTTCGCCCATCAGCGAATGCGCGATTTACAGTTGGTCGATACCTCTGCAGATCGCTTCAGTCGTCGAACCGTCAGCGAAGGGTGCCAGGGGCCAGGGCGTACACCGAGGTCTGGCGAGCCCGCTACGGCGGCGTGGTAGCATGGTTCGGAGGCGAAACAGCCGCGTGAAGCGACCTGGAAGGAGAACGCATGACCGAGCGCGAACGCCGCAAGGGCTCAGGCGGGACAGAGGATAACGTACGCGACGAACTCGACGAGGCCGCGGAGCGGGGCAGGCCTGGCAAGGATGCCACGAAGGACGCCGTCGAGGAAGAAGAGAGCACAGGCGGCGCCAAGGACAACGTCGAGGACGAGTGGGACGAGTCGCAAGAACGTTAGAGCGATTCGCTTGTAGGGACGGTTCGCGAACCGCCCAAAGACGGACCGCACCGCCAGCTAGTCAGCGCTAGCGAACGCGAGGCTGGTGGGCGTTCGTGCGGGAGCGTCGGAAGATACGGTCGAGGTAGCGGTCCGCGGCCCACGCGCCCGCGGCACCGCCGAGGATGCCGAGGAAGACGTCGAAGAGCGTATCTGGCAGGACGTTAGATACGCTTATGCCCATCATGGACATCAGGACCTCTATGCCCTCCCAACCCGCGGCGCCGAGGAGTCCGATGACAGAGCCTGTAATGATGGCCCGCAAGGGCGTGTCGAAGAATTCGTCGTCTCCCCCACTACGGTAGATGATCTCCGCTAGTATCAGCACGAGCGTGAACGGCGTGATGAAATGGGCTACTTCATCGTAGAGCAGAATGGGCTCGAAGAGCTTCCACAAGAAACCGGACGCGTTCAAAGCGATGCAGAATAGGATCAGGACTACGATGTACTTTCGCTGCATTATCCCTTCACTCCCATGTAGGCTACGGTTCGCTAACGAAGATTCTGTTTGGGCTTGCGGCGTTCCCTTCTGTACCTGATGACGGCGACCACTACTACCCCTAGGACAACGAGACCCGAGGTCGCAAGGAACAGGGCGACGTACTCGGGCGC
>JBPCIR010000216.1:0-14250 GCA_051006095.1 Rubrobacter sp.
AGATGGAGCGTACGGGCAGGAGCCCCCGGGAGGTTCTCGACGACGCAACGTGGGGCGCCTTCGCCGAAGGCTGGCAGGAGGGCTCCGGGGCCGACGCCGACCACCTCAAGACCGCAGAAGACGTAGACGCCTGCGTCGCCGCAGGTTACAGTTTCTTTACGTTCGACCCCGGAGAGTACGTCGACGACGGGGCCGAGACTGCCGGTGCTATAGCGCTGCGGACCGCACTGGAGGACCTGCCCTGGCAGGATCTCGAAGACGTTCAGGCTGACCTGAAGCCGCGCTATCTCGGCCGCGCGTTCCAGGCCGAAGGCCACGAGGTCAGCTTCGACGACCACTCCCTCGCGCTGGCGGCCGTCAAGTACGGTGCCGCCGTGGCCCTCGTGGCGCGGCTTTACCGCCACCTCCAGTCGGCGATGGGAGACAAAGACTTCGAAGTCGAGGTCTCCGTGGACGAGACAGAGACCCCGACGACCCACGCCCAGCACGTCTACATCGCCACGGAGTTGCGGCGTCTCGGGGTCAGGTGGGTGAGCCTGGCCCCGCGCTACGTCGGGCGTTTCGAGAAGGGCGTTGACTTCATCGGCGACGTCGCAGAGTTCGAGGAGGACATCGAGGTCCACGCCGCCATCGCCCGCACCGTCTCACCCGACGGGCCGTACAAGCTGAGCCTGCACTCAGGCTCGGACAAGTTCTCCATCTACCCCGCCTTTGTCCGGCAGACCATGGGACTCGCCCACCTCAAGACGGCGGGCACGAGCTACCTGGAGGCCCTGCGCACTGTGTCCGCGCTCGACGCAGACCTTTTCCGCGAGATCTACGACTTCGCCCGCGGACGCTACGAGGAGGACAGGGCGAGCTACCACGTCTCGGCAAGCACGGACCGTGCGCCTGACTCTGTCGGCGACGCGGAGCTGCCGGCCCTTCTCGAGTCCTTCGACGCTAGGGAGATACTGCACGTCACATTCGGGTCGGTGCTGAAGGAGGCACGCTTCCGCGACCGGCTCCTGGGGTTGTTGCGCGAACATTCCGAGCACTACGCCGCTGGCCTCGAAAGGCACTTCCTGCGACACCTCGAGCCCTTTGCGAACGGAGGAACCCCATGAGCAAGCTCTGGACGCTCGACCCTGACAGGCTCTTCGACCCGAACCCGGCCAGGCGGTCTGTGGCCAGGAGCCTCTACACGGAGGTCGAGGACCTGCCGATAGTCGGGCCGCACGGACACGTGCCACCCGCCCTGCTCGCAGACCCTGACGCCACGCTCGGGACGCCGGCCGATCTCTTTATCATCCCCGACCACTACGTCTTCAGGATGCTCTACAGCCAGGGGGTCCCGATGGAGGACCTCGGGGTACCTACAGTCGATGGCGCCCCCGTAGAGAAGGATCACAGGCGGGTCTGGCAGCGGTTCTGCGAGAACTTCCATCTCTTCCGCGCAACCCCGACGGGGTTCTGGCTCTCGGACGAGCTCATCAATGTCTTCGGCGTCACCGAGAGACCGGCGGCAGAGAACGCGCAGGAGATCTATGACCATCTCCAGGAGAGGCTGGCTAGCCCCGAGTACGCGCCGCTGGCCCTCTTCGAGACCTTCGGCGTAGAGATCCTTTGTACGACGGACGCCGCGACAGACACGCTGGAGCATCACGCCACGCTGCGTGAGGAGGGTTGGGGCGGCAGGGTGCGGCCCACTTTCAGGCCAGACGCCGTTACCGATCTCTCCACGGCCGGCTGGCGGCACAACATAGACCTCCTCTCGCAAGCCTCTGGCATCGACGTCGTCGACTATCGCTCCTTCCTCGAGGCCCTGCAGGAGAGGCGTTCCTTTTTCAAGGAGATGGGGGCTGTGGCAACGGACCACAGCGCGACCACGCCCTACACCGAGCGTCTGTCGGAAGCGGAGGCGCAGGGGATCTTCGCCCGTGCCCTCTCGGGAGAGTCAAGCGGCGAGGACGCCGCGAGGTTCACGGCCAACGTGCTGATCGAGATGGCCGGCATGAGCGTCGAGGACGGGCTGGTGATGCAGTTGCACGCGGGCAGCCTCCGCAACCACAACAGGGTCGTGCACCGGCGGTTCGGGCTCGACGCGGGGGCGGACATCCCGATAGCGGCCGACTGGACCCGTGGCCTGCGGGCCATCCTCGGCGAGTGGGGCAACGACCCGCGCTTCCGCCTCGTCGTGTTCGGGTTGGACGAGGCCGCGTACTCCAGGGAGCTAGCGCCGCTCGCCGGGCACTATCCGGCCCTGCTGCTCGGGGCGCCGTGGTGGTTCTTCGACAGCCCGCTCGGGATGCGGCGCTACCTCGACGCGGTGATAGAGACAGCGGGCCTCTACAACACAGCGGGCTTCAACGACGACACCCGCGCGTTCGCGAGCATACCGTCCCGCCACGACGTGTGGAGGCGCATAACCTGCGACTGGCTCGCAGGGATGATCGTTACGGGCGTTGTGGACGGAGAGGAAGCCCCGGACATGGCGCGCGAGTTCGCCTACGGACTCGCAAAGAGAGCCTACGGGTTCCAGAGAGAGCCCGTGGGCAAGGCGTAAGGAGGAGAATCGTGGATCAGAGTGCGCTACAGGATCTCTTCTCGCTACAGGGAAGAGTCGCCGTCGTCACTGGCGCAACAGGGGTGCTCGGCGGTGAGATGGCCCGCGCTCTCGCCCGCAGCGGCGCCAGGGTGGCGGTGCTCGGCCGGCGCGAAGAGAAGGCCAACAGGGTCGCCGGGGAGATAGAGGAGGCTGGTGGGGAACCGCTCGCTCTTCCCACCGACGTGCTCGACACCGACCAGCTCGAAAGCGCCAGGGACACGCTGCTCGAGCGCTGGGGGAGGGTGGATATCCTCGTGAACGCGGCCGGCGGGAACGTGCCCGAGGCAACCCTAAGCGATGGCTTGGGTTTCTTCGATTTGCCTGAGCAGGCCATGCGGCAGGTCATGGACCTCAACTTCCTAGGGACACTGCTGCCCTGCCAGGTCTTCGGCGCGGCCATGGTCGAGGGTAGAGAGGAGCCCGATAGCTCGATCGTCAACATCTCCTCCATGGCCGCTTCGAGGACCCTGACCAACGTGGTCGGCTACTCGGCCGCCAAAGCCGCCGTCGAGAACTTCACCCGCTGGCTCGCCGTCGAGCTCGCGCGCACCTACGGTCCTGGCCTCAGGGTCAATGCCATAGCGCCAGGGTTCTTTATAGGGGAACAGAACAGGAACCTCCTGCTCGACGAGGACGGTAGCCCCTCCCAGAGAGGACAGACGATAATCGAGCACACCCCGGCGGGCCGCTTCGGAGAACCAGAAGAGTTGGGAGGGACCCTGATCTGGCTCAGCAGCAAAGCCTCTGCCTTCGTCAACGGCATCGTCGTGCCCGTAGACGGCGGCTTTTCCGCCTTCAGCGGAGTGTGAGTTAGCACTTCAGCACGCTCAGGCTAACGCCTTCGCTCGTCAGCACTTCAGCATTTCAGGTATTGCATCTGCAAGATCTGGCTGACAAGCTTGCGTAGCAGGCGTGCTGAAATGCTTGAATGTTGCTTTGTAGGTGGGCGCGGATTAGACTCCCTGTGGATGAGGGACTTCCAGGGTTACACCAGAGAACGCAAGGGCATGCGCCGCATCCGCTGGTGGATGTGGTCGTTACCTATCTTGCTCGTCGCTATGATCCTGGGCGTCGAGGTCCTTGCGGGCCCGGTCTCGATTCAAAGACTCACCCAGGCCTCGCAACCCGACCCTGTCAAGGTCGACACCTCCCCGAGCGACTGGGTTCAGGAGATGTTCGGGGAGGACGAGATCACGAACAGGCCGCTCAACGTGCTCGTGCTCGGCGTGGACACGAGGCCTGACAGCGAGGAGATGGGGAGCCGCACGGATACCATCATGCTCGTGCAGGTGGTGCCCAAGACAGGCGACCTCAAGCTGCTCTCTGTGCCCAGGGATCTCTTCGTCGAAGTGGAGCCAGGAGAAAAGGACCGTATCAACGCCGCCTACAACTATGGCGGCGTCGATGAGACGATCGAGGCGCTGGAGAACTACTTGGGAGTGCCCATAGACCATTACGCCACCATCGACTTCGAGGGTTTCGAGAGGGTCATCGACGCGATGGGGGGAGTCAGGGTCGACGTCGGAGAAGACCAGTTCCCCAAGAAGTGGCGCATGGGCGAAGACGTGCAGAGACTAAACGGCCACAAAGCCCTGATCTACGCCAGATACAGAGGCACCCCGGGAGCCGACCTCGACCGTATGCAGCGCCAGCGGGAGCTCGTTGCCGCCCTCCGCAGCGAGGCCCTGAGGTGGCACACCGTCAAGACACTCCCCGAGATCATGCAGGTAATGGACGAGAACGTACAGACCGACCTGGATCTCGACGGTTCCATCACCCTCGGTCAGGTCCTCATCCGCAGAGGAAGGCACGCCGAGATGACCTCCCAACAACTCAAAGGCACCCCAGAGACCCTCTCCGACGGGAACGAAGTCCTCATACCAGACGACGACGCAAACCAGGCAATCCTCGACGATTTCCGCCGATAGAGCACTTCAGCACGCCGCCTACGGCGACTTGTCAGCAATTCAGCACTTCAGCTTTCGCGTGTGCAGGTCCTGGCTGACAAGCGAAAGCCGAAGGCTTGAGCGTGCTCAAATGCTGACGAGCGAAGGCCGCAGGCCGAAGCGTGCTGACTAGCGCGATTTGCCTTCAGCAAGTCGCTTGCGCCCATAGCGTAAAGGGTCGGGCGCGGGCGGGCGGGGATTCGACGGCTGTTATAATCGGGCGCAGGTCCAACGGCGAGCGAGAGTGGTGGAATGGTAGACACGCTAGATTTAGGATCTAGTGCCTCACGGCGTGCGGGTTCAAATCCCGCCTCTCGCACATCGCCGCCCGCGTCGGGCCGATAAAGAGGAACTGGAGGGTATGACGGCTAATGTAACGAAACTCGAGGAGAACAAGGTCAGGCTCGACATCGAGGTGACCCCCGAGTCGGTCAGGCAGGGCGTCGAGGCGAAGATCAAGGAACTCGGCCGGCAGGTCAGGGTTCCTGGTTTCCGTCCAGGCAAGGCGCCTCGGCGTGTGATCGAGAACCGCCTCGGGCGCGACTATATCTACATGGAGGCCCTCCAGGAGCAGCTCCCTGGCTGGTACTCGCAGGCCGTCGTCGAGACCGACGTTCGCCCGATAGACCAGCCTGAGATCCACTTCGACGACCCGCTCGACGAGGAGGAGGGCTTCAAGTTCTCGGCCACCGTCGAGGTGCGGCCGGAGGCCACGCTCGGCGACTACAAGGGCGTCGAGGTCCCGAGGCGCGAGGTCGAGATTACAGACGAAGACGTAGAAGACCGGATCGAGGAGCTGCGGGCCCAGTTCGCCACACTGGCTGCAGTCGAGGGGAGGTCGGCCCAGGAGGGGGACTTCGTGATCCTCGATTTCACGGGCGAGAGGCTGGCCGGAGGGCCGCTCGAAGGCGCCGAGGCCGAGGACTACATGCTCGAGGTCGGGGCTGGCGAGCTACTGCCGGACTTCGAGGATAACATCGTCGGGATGAACGCGAACGAACGCAAGCAGTTCGGCGTAACCTTCCCGATGGACTACGCCGAGGAGTCCTTTCGGGGCCAGTCTGTCCTCTTCAACGTGCACGCCAAGGAGATCAAGGAGCGCGACGTGCCGCCCCTGGACGACGAGTTCGTCAAGGAGGCGAGCGAGTTCGAGACGCTTGACGAGCTGCGTGTCGCAGTCAGAGAGCAGCTAGAGGCCACGGCCGAGCAGAGCGTAGACGGCGAGTTTCGTGGACGCGTGCTCGACGTCGTCTCCGAGGGCGGCGCGGTCGAGGTCCCAGAGGTCATGGTGCACGAGAAGGCCCACGAAATGGTCGAGAGCTTCGAGCGGAGCATCAGGTTGCAAGGGATGGACCCTGAGCAGTACTACCAGCTCGCAGGCACAGACCATGCCGCGTTCGAGGAGCGCGTCGCCCCTGACGCCGAAGACACCGTAAGGAAGGAGCTCGTGCTCGACGCCGTCGCCACGGCCGAGGGTATCGTGGCCGACGAAGACGAGGTCATGCACGAGATCTCCCACCTCGCCGAAGACTCAGAAAGGAGTCCCGAGGAGATCGCCCAGACTCTTCGCGACAACGGTACTTACGCGATGCTGGAAGAGGAGATCTCACGCCAGAAGGCCCTGGACTTCCTGGTAGAGAACGCGGTGCCGGTGCCCATGCCGGAGGAAGAGATGGAAGAAGTCGAAGAACCCGCTGATGAGGAAGTGCCGGTAGAGGCCAGGGCCGGCGCGACGGAGCCCGAAGAACGAGAGGAACAACAATGAGCTACGGTATAGACAACGTCATCCCCTACGTTATAGAGCAGAGCCCGCGTGGGGAGCGGGCCATGGACATCTACTCGCGGCTTCTGAAGGACCGCATCATCTTCCTCGGGACCCCCGTAGATGACCAGGTGGCCAACGCCATAATGGCGCAGCTACTCCACCTGGAGAGCGAGGACCCCGAGCAGGACATCAACCTCTACATCAACTCCCCCGGCGGCAGCGTTACTGCGGGGCTTGCGATCTACGACACCATACAGTTCGTCAAGCCTGACATCTCCACGACGGCCCTCGGTATGGCCGCCTCGATGGGAGCCTTCCTGCTCGCCGCTGGCGCCAAGGACAAGAGGAACGCCCTGCCGAACACGCGCATACTCTTGCACCAGCCGAGCGTCGGCGGGCTCGCCGGCCAGGCCTCCGACGTGGAGATCCACGCCAAAGAGCTCATCATGACCAAGCGCCGCCTGAACGAGATCCTCGCCGCCAACACGGGACAGGATTACGACAGGATCGAGCGCGACACGGACCGCGACTACATAATGGGTCCAGAAGAGGGGATCGAATACGGCGTTATCGACAACATCGTCAGGAACCACTAGAGGTTCCTGGGGCCATTGGAACCGGTAGAGAAGTCGGGGAGGACCTAAGAGCATGAGGGATCCGTCGGATCAATTGCAGTGCTCCTTCTGCGGTAAGAGCCAGCGTCAGGTCAGGAAGCTCATCGCTGGCCCTGGCGTCTACATCTGCGACGAGTGCATCGAGCTGTGCAACGAGATCATCGACGAAGAGTTCTCGGGGCCCGAGGTCCTCAAGGACGACGACCTCCCGAAGCCGAGGGAGATCAACCGCATCCTAAACGAGTACGTGATCGGCCAGGAGGACGCAAAACGGGTCCTGGCCGTCGCGGTCTACAACCACTACAAGCGTATCCAGATGGGCGCCGAAGCCACAGACGGCACGGAGCTACAGAAGTCCAACATCCTGCTCGTCGGCCCTACCGGCTCGGGCAAGACGCTTCTCGCCCAGACGCTCGCGAAGATCCTCAACGTCCCCTTCGCCATAGCCGACGCTACGGCCCTGACCGAGGCAGGCTACGTCGGCGAGGACGTCGAGAATATCCTCCTCAAGCTCATCCAGGCTGCGGACTTCGACGTGAAGAAGGCCGAGACGGGCATCATCTACATCGACGAGATCGACAAGGTCGCCCGCAAGGCGGATAACCCTTCGATCACGCGCGACGTCTCCGGCGAGGGCGTGCAGCAGGCCCTCCTCAAGATCCTCGAAGGCACGGTCGCCTCGGTCCCGCCGCAGGGCGGGCGCAAACACCCGCATCAGGACTTCCTCCAGATCGACACCAAGAACGTCCTTTTTGTCTGCGGTGGCGCGTTCGGGGGACTCGAAGAGATCATCCGCCAGCGCATCGGCAAGAAGAGCATAGGCTTCGGCAGCGACATAGATTCGCGTCTCAAGCAGGAGGAGGACTCCATACTGCAGTTCGCGCTCCCAGAAGACCTACTCAAGTACGGGCTCATACCAGAGTTCGTCGGACGTCTGCCCGTGATCTCCACCCTGCGCAGCCTGGAAGAGGCCGATCTCGTACGCATCCTCACCGAACCCAAGAACGCCCTCGTGAGGCAGTACAGGCAGTTCTTCCGCTACGACAAGGTGGACCTGACCTTCACGGACGATGCCCTGGGCGCCATTGCGGAGCTCGCGCTGGAGCGGGGAACGGGGGCCCGCGGACTAAGGAGCATCCTCGAGACGGCCCTCTTGCCCACGATGTACGAGCTGCCGAGCCGCTCGGACGTGAACAAGTGCGTCGTAGATGTCGATACGGTCAGGGACGGTGTTCAGCCGTCACTCGTAACGGGCTCCCAGAAGAAGTACTCCTATGACGAAGAAGAGACCGCCTGAAAACTCCTTGAGTAGAGCGCAGATACCAAAAACCTACGACCACCGCGCCGTCGAGGACCGCTGGTACGCAGAGTGGGAGCGCCGAGGGGCGTTCGATGCAGACCCGAACCCCGGCAAAGAGCCCTATTGCATAGTCGTACCGCCTTCGAACGTCACGGGCGCGTTACACATGGGCCACGCCCTGAATGGCTCCATACAGGACACCTTAGTAAGGCGCGCCAGGATGAAGGGCTACGAGACCCTGTGGCTGCCTGGCGTAGACCACGCCTCGATAGCGGTCCAGAACGTAGTCGAGCGCAAGCTTATGCGCGAAGAGGGCAAGTCGCGGTGGGACCTGGGGCGCGAGGCTTTCGTGGAACGCTGCCGCGAGTTCGCCCTGGTAACAAGGGAGCAGATACTGGGCCAGTACAAGCGCCTCGGCGCCTCACTAGACTGGCGTCGCCTCCGCTACACCATGGACGACGAATACGTCGACGCGGTCCTCACGGCCTTTATCAGGCTCTACGATGAGGGTTTGATCTACCGCGGCAACCGTATCACCAACTGGTGCCCGCACGACCGCTCGGCCATCTCGGACCTCGAGGTCGACTACGAGGAAGTCGAGGGCAAGCTCTACGGCATCCGCTACCCCTTCGTCGACGGCAGGGGCCCTGGCCCCGAAGGAGAAGATTACGCCCAGGTCTTCTCCACGCGTCCAGAGACGATGCTCGGTGACGTTGCGCTCGTCGTCAACCCGGAGGACCAGCGGTACGTGGACCTCATAGGCCGTAGGGTCGAGGTGCCTTTCGTCGAGCGGGAGATAGAGGTCTTCGCCGACGATCACGTAGACCCCGAGTTCGGTACAGGTGTCCTCAAGGTCACCCCGGCGCATGACCCGAACGACTTCGAGATAGGCCAGAGACTCGGCCTCGACCCCGTAAACGTCATGAACCCTGACGGCACGATCAACGGCTCAGGCGGTCCTTTCGAAGGGATGAGCCGCGAGGAGGCCCGCCAGGCCGTCGTAGAGCAGCTAGACGGATCTGGCCTTCTCGGCGGTGTTCGCCCTTACGCTTTCAGGGTCGGGCATTGCGACAGGTGCGGGGCGGTCATCGAGCCGTGGCTCTCGGTGCAGTGGTGGTGTTCGATGAAGCCGCTCGCAGAACCGGCCATCGAGGCGCTGAAGAAGGGTGAGATCACGGTCTACCCCGACTCCTGGCGGCGCGAGACAATCAGGTGGCTCGAAAACATCCGCGACTGGAACGTCTCCAGGCAGCTCTGGTGGGGGCAGCGCATACCCGTGTGGTACGGCCCTGATGGGGAGGTCGTTGCCTCGAAAGAGTCGCCGGGTGAGGGTTTCGAGCAGGACCCCGACGTGTTCGACACCTGGTTCTCCAGCGGCCTGTGGCCCATCGCGACCCTTGGGTGGCCAGACGAAGGCGCGGAGGACCTGCGCTACTTCTACCCGACAGACCTCCTCTCGACGGCGCGTGAGATCATGTACCTCTGGGTGGCCCGAATGATCATGATGGGCCTGCATTTCGAGGGTGGGATTCCGTTCGAGAAAGTCAACGTCCACTCCATCGTGCTCGCAGAAGAAGGGACGAAGATGAGCCGCTCGAAGGGGAACACCATAGATCCCCTCGAGCTACTCGAAGAGTATGGCACCGACGCCGTGCGCTTCGGCCTCCTCTACCAGTCCTCGACCCAGGACTTTCCTTACTCCCGCGAGCGGGCAGAGATGGGCAGGGCCTTCGTCACCAAGCTGTGGAACGCCATGCGCTTCGTGCTCGCTTACCCTGAGGATGGGGAAGAGGGAGAGCTCTCACCTTCTGACCGTTGGATCCTCTCCGAGTTCGACCGCACCGTGAGGGACTACGACGCCTTCCTGGGGGAATGCGAGTTCTCGGAGGCGATGCGCAGGATCTACTCTTTCGCCTGGAACCAGTTCGCCGACTGGTACATCGAGATAGCGAAGGCAGCCCCATCTCCCGCAACGCCACGCATCTTGCGCGAGGTCTTCCACGGCATCCTCAAGCTCCTGCACCCTGTCATGCCCTTCGCGACCGAGGAGATGGCACAGATTATGGGGGAAGAGACGCTGCTCGCCACGCAGCGTTTCCCCGAGCCTGACCCCGAGCTCGAGGACGAGGAGGCCGACAGGATGCTCGACCGTACCAGGAGGGCTGTCTCGGCGGTCCGCTCGTTCAGGGCCGAGTCGAAAGTGGATGGCGAGCTCGAAGGGCTCGTGCCGCAGGGCATCGACGAGCGCGTCTTCGCCGCGCTGGCCAGGGTGACGCCCGTGGAGGGTGCGGATGGCGAGAGCCGGGCTTCTCTGCCAGCGGGGGACGTGGTCGTGGAGATCCTGCTCTCCGACGAGATGCGCCGCGGCGAGATAGAGCGCCTGAGGCGCGAGATCTCACGCGCCGAGCAGGAAGTGGAGCGCGCACAGAGCAAGCTCTCCAACGAGAAGTTCGTGGCCAACGCGCCCGTGCGGGTCGTCGCCGGGGAGCGCGAGAAGCTGGACGTAAACTCCAGGTTGCTAGAGACGCTCTCCCGCCGTCTCGACGACTACATCTAGGAGCCGAACGTTCCTACCATGACCTCTTTCGCGCAGGTCTGTGCCGAATTGGACCGCCGCAGGCACATCACACTCGGGTTCGAGCGGATAGAGGCCCTCCTCAGAGCCATGGGCCACCCGGAACATGACCTGCCCGGCATCGTGCAGGTCGTCGGCACGAATGGCAAGGGCACTACGGCCCTGTCGCTCGCGGCGGCCCTTCAGGAGATGGGGCATCCGTTGGGGGCATACCTCTCACCACACGTCCTATCCTACACGGAACGCGTGGTGCTCCACGGCGGCCAGGTCTCAGAGGAAGAATTCGCCGCCGCCATGGGCGAGACCATGGAGCTCGCGGACAGAGAGGGCATCCTCGCCTCGCAGTTCGAGCTGCTTACCGCAGGCGCGCTCGGCATGTTCGCGGCGGCAGGGCTGTCGTGGGCTATATTGGAGGCCGGCCTCGGCGCGCGCCACGACGCCACCTCCGTCGTCAGACCAGGCTTTGTGGTGCTCACCAACGTCTCCATCGACCATTCCGAGTACCTGGGTGAGACGGTCGAGGAGGTAGCCGAGGAGAAGCTCGCCAGCCTGACGCCCGGCGCGACACTGTTTCTCGGTACGGACGAGGAGCGAATCGTCGACCTCGCCTACAGCGCGTCTCGCAGGCTCGGGGCGAAGTTGGTTCTGCCCGGCGGAGCCGGCGAGAACATATCTATCCCTGGCCTCGCGCCGTACGCGGAGGGCGACGTGCGTTTGGGGCTCGCGGTAGCCGAGTCACTACTGGAAACGAGTATCCCCTCCGAGGTGAAGGAGAAGGTCGCTTTGGATGTCGGGAAAGCGCTCCCTGGAAGGTTCGAGGTATACGAGGTCGCTGGCGTCCCAGTGGTGGTCGACGGGGGGCACAACCCGGCGGGCCTCTCGGCGGCGCTTGCCGGAATGCGCTCCGCGTACGGCGAACGTCCGTTAGGCGTCGTCTTCGGCGTCTTGCGAGAGAAGGACGTTGCAAGTATGCTTGCCGGGTTGAAGAGAGAAGCCAACGCTATCGTGCTGACGCGCCCTGAGAGCGAGAGGGCCGCCGACCCCGCGGAGGTTGTGCTCCTGCACGCACCCCTCGACCGCGGAGAGAGGAGAGCCCTGGTAGTAGAGGACCCTGTGGAGGCCCTCGGAGTAGCCGTAGAGTCGGTAAGAGAAGTGGCAGGAGTGGTGCTCGTTACCGGCTCCCTCGCCACAGCGGCCCCCGTATTGCGGTGGTTGCGTGAAGCGTAAGGGCGCCAGGCGGCTCATCGCCCTTCTCGTCGTAGTCGCCGTGGTCTCCTTCGTGGCCGGATACTTCGTGATGATAAGGTTTATCGGATGAGAACCTTGCTCGCATTCCAGCAGGACCCTGACCCGTTCCAGATCATCTCCAATTTCCTTGAGAGCCCGATCCTGAGGATCTCGGGCCAGCTCGTGCTCCTGCTTTTCATCGTGCTCTGGGTCTCCCTCGTCTACTGGACCTACGCGGACGCCTCACGACGCGGGTCCATGAGCGTGCTCTGGGGCTTCGTCGCCTTCATCTTTCCGTACTTCGGCACCCTGGTCTACCTCATCGTACGCCCCCCCGAGTACCTCGAAGAGTCGCGCGAACGCGAACTGGAGCTGGCCGTGCTCGAGCGCGAGCTCAGGAACGGCGTCCTCCTGTGTCCCAACTGCCGCAACCTGGTCGAAAGGGACTACCTGATCTGCCCTTCGTGCACCTGGGAGCTCAAGAAATCTTGCATAAACTGCGACAAACCGCTCAACATGGAGTGGGCGACATGCCCTTACTGCGGTACGGACCAGCGCAGCGGCAAGACCATAGTCAGATAGAAGAGGAGAAGAGAATGGAACAGACGCTCGTACTGATAAAGGGTGACGGTGTGCGCCGCAAGCTAGTCGGTGAGATCATCCGCCGCATCGAAGCCAGGGGCCTGGATATCGCGGACATGAAGCTTATGGACGTCGGCACGGAGCTCGCGGAAGAACACTACGCCGAGCACAGCGCGAAGCCTTTCTTCGACGAGCTGGTCGAGTTCATAACCGCAACACCCGTGGTCGCCATGAGGATAAGTGGCGAAGGCGCGATCAAGGCGATGAGAACCCTGATGGGGGCCACGAACCCCGCCGACGCAGCGCCCGGTACGATCAGGGGCGACCTGGCCCTCACCATGCCGGATAACCTCGTCCACGGCTCCGACTCGCCCGAGAGCGCAGAGAGGGAGCTAGGGCTCTTCTTCGGACCTTGAAAGTATTGCGTCTCGTACTCGCCTCGGAGTCGGCCAGGCGAGTGGACCTGCTCACAACCGCAGGCTACGAGTTCGAGTCCGTAAAGAGCGGTTTCCCCGAACTCATGCTCGAAGACCCCGTAGAGACCGTAAAGTCCAACGCAGAGGGCAAAGCTCTCGCAGTCACGAGAGACCCCGGCACCGTCGTGCTAGCGGCCGATACGATCGTATATGTGCCCGACCTTCCACAGGGCCTCCGCATCCTCGGACAGGCTACAGACGGGGAAGAGGTCGGCCGGTTTATCGGCCTCTTGCAGGGCCGCACGCACGAGGTCCACTCAGGCGTCGCCGTCGCAACGGGCGATGATCTCACCTCCCGCCACGCTGTGACCAGGGTGCGCATGCGAGCCCTCGACCCGGCCGAGGTCCAGTCCTACGTCCGTTACGGAGAGGGCGTCGGCAAGGCAGGAGGATACGCCGTGCAGGGTCGGGCCGCATCCTTCATCGAGTGGATCGGGGGCGAATACACCAACGTCGTCGGACTACCGCTCGCCCTCACGGGCAGAATGCTCGCCAGCGCAGGCATCCCACACCCATGAAAGCGCAGTGCGGCATGTTAATCCTTCCGCAGTGCGCGGCTATAGGCTTGAGGTTTGACCTGGAGCCGGCCCGTCCAACAAATCCGCCCCGCGCTCGCAGGGTCCGCGAAGCCCGTCGAGACACGTCGCCGAACCTCGCTCAAATACTGATACCTGACACCATAGGCCCGTATAATATAAAATACGATTGTGGGAACGCGCAAGTACACCATCAAGCAGCTCCCTCCCGAGCTCAGGCCGCGAGAGCGGCTACTTTCGGAGGGTCCCGAGGCGCTCTCCAGCGCCGAGTTGCTCGGTATTCTCTTCGGCACGGGGACCAGGGAGAGCACGGCGGTCGAGCTTGCGGGGCAGGTGATTTCCGAGAGTGGCGACCTCTTCGGGCTGCACGGGGTCTCCGTGCACGACTTGCTTGGATTGCACGGGATCGGGGAGGCCAGGGCGTGCATAATCCTGGCCGCCGTCGAGTTCGGGAAAAGGTTGGGGAGGGTTCGCAACCCTGGACGCTCCGTGATATCATCGCCCGAAGACGTTGACGGTCTTTTGAGGGGTCGGATCGCTAATCTCGACCGGGAGAATTTCGTCGCGGTGCTCTTGAACACCAAGAACGAAGTAATAGAGTTTCCGACTATCTCGGTTGGCACGCTTTCGGCGTCTCTGGTT
>JBPCIR010000217.1:0-4973 GCA_051006095.1 Rubrobacter sp.
GATGGACTTGTGACGCACAACTCCGTGTACTCGTGGCGCGGGGCTGATATAAGGAATATTCTGGACTTCGAGCGGGATTATCCCGAGGCGAAGGTTGTGAAGCTCGAGCAGAACTATCGTTCGACACAGACCATCCTGGATGCGGCGAATGCGGTGGTGGCGAATAATGCCTCGCGCAAGGCGAAGGCGCTGTGGACCGCGGGGGACGGAGGAGAGCGCATCAGGGTTTTTGCGGCCTCAGACGAGTATGCGGAGGCCAGGTTCGTCGTCTCTGAGGTCGAGCGACTGATCGACGGCGGGGCTTCGCCGCGGGACATCTCGGTCTTCTACAGGACGAACGCCCAGAGCAGGGCGCTGGAGGATGTGCTCGTGCGCGAGGGCGTCCCTTACCAGGTCGTCGGCGGGGTCAGGTTCTACGAGCGGGCAGAGATCAAAGACGCCATGGCCTACCTCTCGGTGATCTCCAACCCCGACGACTCGGTCTCGCTGGAGCGGATCATCAACGTGCCCAAGAGGGGCCTCGGCAACACCTCGGTCGCCAAACTCCAGGAGTACGCACGCAGGAACGGCGTCTCGCTGTACGGGGCGCTCACGGAGGCCGATGGTGTCGGCCTGACTGGGGCCGCGAAGAAGGCCTGCCGGGGTGTCCGCGAGCTCTTCGAGGGGCTGAGGGTCGCCGCGAGGGAGGTGCCGCCGGCGGAGTTGATCGGGGCCGTCCTCGACGAGTCCGGCTACAGGCAGGAACTGGAGACCGAAGACACCGTCGAGGCCGAGTCGCGCCTGGAGAATCTCGAGGAGCTCATAAACGCCGCCAGGGAGTACGAGATCGTCGAGCCCGAGCCGAGGCTCGAAGGCTTTTTGCAGGAGCAGGCCCTGTATTCTGACCAGGACTCTCTGACCTCAGAGGGTGGCAGTGTGACGCTGATGACGCTCCACAACGCCAAGGGGCTCGAGTTTGGGCACGTCTTCGTCGTTGGGATGGAAGAAGGGACCTTCCCGCATGCCCGTTCGCTCGACGAGCACAACCTCGAGGAGGAAAGGAGGCTCGCCTACGTCGGCATCACGCGTGCCAGGGAGACGCTCACGCTAACGCACGCCAAGCTGCGCTCCAGCTGGGGCGAGCGCGAGTACAGGATGCCGTCACGCTTCCTCTCGGAGATCCCGGACGAATACAAGTCGGGTACTGTGCCTACTTTCGCGAACGCCTCGGGCCGCGGGGGATGGGGTGTTGCCTCGTCAGGTCGTGGAGAGCCCGAGAGGGCGGTTTCGGGAGGGACGGCCTACAGGACAGGGGAGAGAGTGAGACACGCAAAGTTCGGCGTCGGGGAGGTCGTCGAGGCCGCCCCTGGGAGGGTCGTCATCAGGTTCGGAACCGAGGAGAGGACCTTCGTCCCCGAGATAGCCCCGTTGAGCAAGGTTTGATCCCAATCAAAGCGTCGTACATGAGGAGAGCGATATGCCCCACGTCTACGTAACGGGTCACAAGAACCCAGATACGGATACCATCGCCTCGGCCATCGCATACGCAGAGTACAAGAACCTCGTCGACCCCGATAACCACTATGTGGCTGCGCGGCTCGGGGAGGTAAATGCCCAGACGGGGTGGGCTCTGAAGAAGAGCGGGGCCGAAGAGCCGACGCTGCTCGAGCACATCATGCTGCGCGTAAAGGACGTCATGGCAGGGGACGTGGCCGTCGCCCGCAAGAACGACCCCTTACGCAAGGTGGGCCTGACGATGGCCAAACGGAACATAAGCCAGCTTCCGATAGTGGAAGACGACGGCTCGCTCACCGGGATCATCACGGAGCGGAACCTGGCGCGCATGTACGTACGGGAGTCGCGCGGGGCCTCAACCTTCGCCGAGAGCCCCGTCTCGGTCGGGGCGATGGTCGAGGTGCTCGAAGGGGAGCTTCTGGTGGGAGAGGAAGACTGCGAATCATCGGGCCAGTTGTGGGTCATCTCGATGAGCGTGGACTCGATGGGCAAGTCCATGAAGCCTGGCGATATCGTGGTGATAGGAGACCGCCAGAAGGGCCAGAGGAGGGCCCTGGAGCTGGGGGCCGGCGTGCTGGTCGTCTCCAATGGTGTACGTCCCGACGACGAGGTCCTGAAGATAGCCGGGGAGCAGGGGACAGCCGTCGTGCTCTCTCCCCTCGACTCCTACGTTACGAGCCGCCTGATACAGCTCTCCGTACCCTGCTGGGAGGTCATGAGCGAGAACCCCCTGACCGTCAGCCCCGACGACCTCGTAACCGAGATAACCCAGCAGGTGATGGAAGTTCACTACAGGGCCGCCATCGCCGTCGATGACAGGCAGGTGCCCATCGGGGTCGTCACCAGGACCGACCTGCTCAACCCCAGACCGAGGCGCGTGCTCCTCGTCGACCACGCCGAGATCGGGCAGAGCGTCGCAGGGGTCGAGGAGGCCGACGTCGTCGAGATCCTGGACCACCACCACATCGGGGACATCGAGACGACCTCCCCCATCCCCGCCACATTCGACCCCGTCGGCTCGACGGCTACCCTGATCGTGGAGCGCTTTAGAGCGAGCGGCCTGAGACCCGAGGAGTCGACGGCCAGGATGTTGCTCGCTGCCCTCCTCTCTGACACGGTGATCCTGAACTCCCCGACCACCACCGACCGCGACCGTGAGGTCGCTGAATACCTCGAGGAGATGCTCGGCCTGGACGCAAACGAGTACGGAACGGAGATGTTCGAGGCCTCCTCGGACGTCTCGTCGCTCTCTGCGGAGGAGATCGTCGGCCGAGACGCGAAGGAGTACGGGACGAGCTCGGGAGACAAGGTGAGCGTCTCCCAGGTGGAGATCGTCGGTACCGGCCTCCTCGAGCGTAAGGATGAGTTGATCGATGCCCTGGAGGACCTGAATGGGGAGAACGGCTACCTGTTCTCGGCGCTCATGGTCACGGATATCATAGAGGGCGGCACCCAGCTCTTGTGCGTCGGGGACTGCTCCCCCGTGCGCCAGGCCTTCGACTCCCAGGCCCAGAACGGCGTCATAGACCTGCCCGGCGTGATGAGCCGCAAGAAGCAGGTGGCCCCCGTTCTTCTCTCGGTCCTCTAGAAGACTCGTGGCGAAGATACTAGACGGCAGGACGGCGGCGGCCGAGGTTCGCTCCGAAGTAGCCTCAGAGGTCGCCAGGCTGAACGAACGGGGCGTGCCCGTGCGGCTCGACGTGATCCTGGTCGGCGAGGACCCCGCCTCCCTCACCTACGTCGCCTCCAAAGAGCGTGATAGCCAGGAGGTCGGGATAGAGTCGAGGGTCCACCGCTTCTCGGCCAAGGTTCACCAGGAAGAGCTCTCAGGTCTCGTCGGGCGGTTGAATGAAGATAGGGCGGTATCAGGCTTTTTTATCCAACTCCCCCTGCCGGAAGGGCTTGACCAGATGCCCCTGATCTCGAGCATAAACCCGGCCAAAGACGTTGACGGCCTCAGCCCCGAGAGTGTAGGAAGGCTCGCCGTCGGCCTGCCCAGTCTCCTCCCATGCACCCCGCACGGCGTGATCCAACTCCTGAAGCGTAACGGCGTAGAGATCTCCGGGCGCGAGGCCGTCGTCGTCGGACGCTCGAACCTCGTGGGCAAGCCGCTCGCACAGCTACTCCTGCGCGAGAACGCGACCGTCACGATCTGCCACTCGCGTACGCAGGACCTTCCAGAGGTCACCAGACGAGCTGACGTGCTCATCGTCGCCGCCGGGAAGCGAGAGATGATAGGTGCCGAGCACGTCGGGGAGGGCGCGGTCGTCGTCGACGTCGGCATCCATCGCAAAGAAGAAGGCGGGCTCGTCGGGGACGTGCGCTTCGATGAGGTCGAGCCAAGGGCGGCCTGGATCTCCCCCGTCCCTGGAGGCGTCGGCCCGATGACCCGCGCGATGCTGCTCCACAACACGGTCACGGCCGCGCGGATGGCCCCAGGTAACCTGTAGGGGCGGTTCGCGAACCAATTAGGGCGGTTCGAGAACCGCCCACATATGAGCTCAGCGTTACTCCACGGTCGAGAAGAGGCTGTTCAACGACTCGGCGAGCGTGGGGTGGGCGAAGACGCTGTCACGGAGGGCCGTGTAGGGCAAATTGCCCATCATGGCAATCTGGATCATCGCCATGATCTCGCCTCCCTCTATTCCGAGCACGGCGCAGCCAAGGATCTGGTCGGTCTCGGCGTCGACGACGGCCTTCATGAAGCCGCGCGTCTCCCCAGTCTCTATGGCCCGCGCAACGTAGTTCATCGGGAGCCTGGCTACGCGCACGTCGCGGTCCTGGTCTCTGGCTTCCTGTTCGCTCAAGCCGATCCTGCCCAGCTGCGGATCTGTGAACATGGTGTAAGGGACCTGGCGGTGCGCGATGGTGGCACTTCCGTCCTCCAGCAGGTTGGTGCGGATGATGCGGAAGTCGTCGTAGGAGATGTGGGTAAAAGCCGGCCCCCCCTTCACGTCTCCGAGGGCGTAGACGCCGGGTACGCTGGTCTCCAGCCGCTCGTTCGCTTCGATAAACCCGCGCTTGTCTCTCTCTATGCCGGCTGCGTCGAGGTTGAGGGTCTCGGTGTTGGGGGGGCGGCCTGCCGCCACGAGGAGGTGGGAGCCTGAGAGTGTGCGATCCCCCTCGGATGTGTCTACCGTCAGAAGGATCTTCCCGTCGTCCTGTGCGGCGCGGCGGGTCTGGGTCCCCAGCAGGACCTCGATGCCGTCATCGCGCAGGATCTCGGCGACCGCCTCGGCTATGTCCGGGTCCTCGCGGCCCATCAACTGCCCACCCCGCTGCACTATGGTGACTTCGCTGCCGAAACGCCTGAACATCTGGGCGAACTCCAGCCCGACGTAGCTGCCGCCGAGCACGAGCAGGTGCTCGGGTAACTCGCCCAGCTCCATGATGGAGGTCGAGTTCAGGGTGGGCACGCTATCCAGACCCTCGATCGGGGGGTTGGCAGGCCTGGCGCCTGTGTTGATAAACACGTTGTC
>JBPCIR010000218.1:0-4707 GCA_051006095.1 Rubrobacter sp.
GCCGGTGTTATCTCCAACTCCGTGAGGCGCGCCCAGGAGCAGGTCGAGAGCCGCAACTTCCAGATAAGGAAGCGCATCCTCGAGTACGACGACGTACTCAACAAGCAGCGCGAGGTGATCTACGCGATAAGGCGCGACATCCTGATGGGCGAGGACGTCGACACGATGTCTTACGTCGACGATGTGCTCACCGAGGTCGTCTCCGAATACGTCTCCGAGGATGTCTATCCCGAGGACTGGGACCTCGACGCCCTCACGACCGAGGTCAACCGCTTCTACCCGAGCAGGATCGAATTCGACTCCATCGACGTGGAGAGGTTGACGGCCGCCGAGGTCCTCGCGATGGTCCTCGAAGACGCGCGTGAGCGCCTCGAGGCGCGCAAGGCCGAGTGGGACGAGCGGACCGCCGAGCTCGAGAGGCGTGGGCTCGCGCGCGGCGACGGGGTGGCCACGTTCGAGGAGGCCGAGCGCCGGACGCTGCTCTCGGTGGTCGATTCCCGCTGGCGGGAGCACCTCTACGAGATGGACTACCTGCGCGAGGGAATCGGCTGGCGCGGTCTCTCCCAGCGCGACCCTCTGGTCGAGTACAAGCGGGAGGGTTTCGACATCTTCCAGGAGATGGAGCGTGGCCTGAAGGCCGACTACGTCACCTACATCTACCGCGTGGAGAACATCGAGCTGCGCGAAGAGGAGATGCAAGAGCTCTCCTACAGCGGCGGTGGTGAGGAGCCGAACCAGCCCTCGAAGAGCCCGCGCAAGACAGCGGCCAAGATCGGGCGCAACGACCCGTGCCCATGTGGCAGCGGCAAGAAGTTCAAGAAATGCCACGGGCAGCCGGGCGCCCCGCCGCTCGGGCCCGCAGTCCAGGCGGGATAGTGACGGAGCCCAAGGACAAGACATCCGAGCTCGAGGAACGCCTCGCCGAGCTCGAGGCATTCTTCGACGTGGAACGGCTGCGCACCGAGGCCGAAGAGCTCGGCGAGGACATGAGCCGGCCCGGTTTCTGGGACGATCCCGAGGAGGCAAAGGCGGTATCGGCGCGCTTCTCCCGGGTGCAGGGCAGGATCGAACTCCTCGACGGGCTCAAAGAGAGCCTCTCGGATTCTGGGGAACTGCTCGAGCTCGCCGAAGAGGACAGTGACCTGCTCCCCGAGGTCGAGCAGGAGCTGCGGCGGGTGGAGCGGGTGCTCGAAGAGCAAGAGGTCTCCAGACTCTTCGCCGGCGAGTACGACGAGGGCGACGCCATCCTGACCATAAACCCTGGCGCGGGCGGGGTAGATTCGCAGGACTGGGCCGAGATGCTGGCGCGCATGTACCGCAGGTGGGCCGAGCGGCGCGGCCTGGGGCTCGAAGTTATCGAGTACACGGAGGGCGATGAGGCGGGCATAAAGAGCGCCACCTTCACGGTCTCGGGGGAGTACGCCTTCGGACTCTTATCCGCCGAGCGCGGGGTGCACCGTCTCGTCAGGATCAGCCCTTTCGACGCCGGCGCGAGGAGGCACACGAGCTTCGCCTCCGTCGCCGTCGCGCCCGTAGTCGGCGAGGCCGTCGAGGTCGAGATCGAAGAAAAAGACCTCAAAGTGGATACCTACAGGGCTTCGGGGGCCGGCGGCCAGCACGTCAACAAGACCGACTCGGCGGTCAGGATCACGCACCTCCCGACCGGCATCGTGGCCCAGTGCCAGAACGAGCGCAGCCAGCACCAGAACCGCGAGGTGGCCATGCGGGTCTTGCGGGCGCGGCTCTTCGAGCTACAGCGCGAGAAGCGGGAGCAGGAGATCGCCGCGCAGAGCGGGGAGAAGGCCGAGATCGAGTGGGGGTCGCAGATCCGGTCTTACGTACTCCATCCCTACAAGCTCGTAAAGGACCACCGCACCGGCGAGGAGACGGCGAACGTGGACAGGGTGCTAGACGGCGACCTCGATGCGTTTGTCTACGCCTACCTGAAAAACAGAACCGCGGCCTAGCTTCATGCGGAGCGTCATCGCGGCCGTGCTCGTGCCCGTCCTGGTTGTCTTCCTGATTGGGCCCTACACGTTCTTGCCTTCTCTGCTCGAGTACGGTGTAGCCCGCGACGTCAAGGCCCGCCTCGGGGTCGAAGAGCAGCCCGACGTAGAGCTGAAGAGCGACCCACCCTTGAGGATGCTTGCCGGCGAGTTCTCGGGCGGCCGGATCGTCATCAAGAACGCCGATCTTGGCGGCGTAACGGCAAAGAAGACACGCATCGACCTCGACCCCTTCGACATAAACGTCTGGGCTACCATAAGAAAGGGCCGCGTGGTGGACCGCGAGCCTCTATCCGGAGATCTCCGGGTCGAGTTGACCGAGGCGGAGGTCACGCGCCTCGTGAAGGCGGACTCAGAGATACCCATCAGGGGTGTGGAGGTGCAGGACGACGGGGTGGTCGTCCGCTCGGAGGTCACGGCGCTAGGCACGCGGTTCCCGGTCTCAGTGGAAGGCGGTCCGACTTTGCGCGAAGGAGAGCTGATCTTCGAGCCGCGGAGCCTTACGGCGGCTGGGATTCCGGTGCCCGATGACCTCGCGGACAAGCTGCTCGCCGGAACGTCCTTCGAGTACCCGCTCGACCGCCTTCCTTACCAGACCAGGATGACAGACGTCCAGACCGAAGGTGGGAGGATGGTACTCAGCGGGAGAGTGCCAAGCATACCGCTCGGCGTGTACCCCGGCGGTTGATAACACTTGCGGTTGTTGTTATCTTCTCCGGTGGTCGGCCCTGGAGGGGGAACCTCGAACCAAACTCGGAAGTCAGCGGCGGCCCGTAAGCCACCCGTGGAGAGGCAATGATCCGATTCGACAACGTCACCAAAGTCTACGGTAACGACACCGTCGCCCTCGAACGGGTGAACCTAGGCATAGATTCAGGCGAGTTCGTGTTCCTGGTAGGGGCGAGCGGCTCGGGCAAGTCGACGATAGTGCGTCTGATCCTCAAGGAGATGGAACCTTCCGCTGGGGCCATCTACGTGAATGGCACCAAGCTCTCGTCCGTGCCGCGGCGCAGGATCCCTCGTCTGCGCCGGGATATAGGGTGCGTCTTCCAGGACTTCAAGTTGCTCCCGAACAAGACCGCTGTCGAGAACGTCGCCTACGCGATGGAGGTCACGGGCCAGAAGCGGCGGACGATCCGCACCAAGGTGCCCCAGATACTCGACCTCGTCGGTCTTTCGGGGAAGATGGACAAGTTCCCAGACATGCTCTCCGGTGGCGAGCAGCAACGCGTCTCCATAGCCCGCGCCTTCGTATCCCAGCCGCCCATACTCGTCGCCGACGAGCCGACGGGCAATCTCGACCCCACGACCAGCATCGGCATCATGCAGCTCTTGCACAGGATCAACCGCATAGGCACTACCGTCGTGGTCGCCACCCACGACAGGGAGATGGTCGACGTGATGCGCAAGCGGGTGGTAGCCCTCGAGGAGGGACGTGTCGTCCGCGACAAGGTGAAGGGGGCTTACGCGGATGAGGTTTAACCTCGGGTTCTTTCTGGGTGAGGCCCTCAAGAACCTCCGCCTCAACGTGCTCATGAGCATCACCGCCGTCACGACAACGTTCATCTGCATCCTGGTCTTCGGGCTGGGCCTGCTCGTTAGCGCCCACATCCAGAGCATAATAGGCTCCGTGCGCGAAGACGTCAGCGTAGAAGCGTTCATGCCTGACGCCACGAGCCAGGAGGTCGACGATCTCGCGAACAAGGTCGAAACCTGGCCCGAAGTCGCCAGCGTGACCACCGTCTCAGAAGAGCAAGCGTTCGCCGAGTTCAAGGACCAGTTCGAGGACCAGCCTGACCTGTACCAGGACCTGGATCAGGGGGTCTTCCCCGCATCCGTCCAGATCCAGCTCGAAGACCCAGATAGCGCCAACGCCGTGGCAGGGAGGCTAAAGCAACAGGGATTCACGGAGAGTAACCTGAGCTACCCGCAGCAGACCATCGACCGCCTCAACGCCGTGACTTCGTACGTGATCTGGGGCCTCTACGGGGCCACGCTCCTTTTCCTGATAGCCAGTGTCCTCCTCATCTCCAACGCCATCAGGCTCTCCATCTTCGCCAGGCGCAAGGAGATAGAGGTAATGAAGCTCGTCGGCGCCTCGGACGGCTTCGTGCGCACGCCCTTTGTCTTCGAGGGACTGCTCCAGGCTTTCGTCGGCGCGAGCCTCGCGGCGTTCGCCGTAATCTGGATCAACCTCCTCTTCGTCGACTTGTCCCACGACGCCCTCCCATACGTACCAATCTCCACCAGCGCGGTAAACCCGTTCTCGACCCTGATCCTCCTGATCGCCGTAGGAGTAGGCATCGGCGTATTCGGCAGCTTCCTCTCCGTAACAAGATTCCTCAAGAAGATATAGCGCCACAGGCGCTATATCTTCGGTATCTGGTGAAGTGTTTAGCGCGTCCTCAAGCGCAAGAGTAGGGTCGCCGACAGTAGCTGACCCTTGCACATCAACCTATACCCTGATGCCTGTAGCCTTTAGAGCCTGAAACCTCCTCCGTGATAGACTCACAGCGTGCCCTATCAGACACCTCTGATCGGAGATCTCTCTTGATACTACCGGCCATGCTGGTTCGTCGGGGGAAGTACTCGGTAGCAGACCCGCTCTTCGTCGAGGAGCGGCGTCCTGTGGTGGTCGCACGCAAGCTTCGCAGGGGTGCTGAGGCCGGCGATATTGTCCTGGTGAACGCCCGAGAGAAGA
>JBPCIR010000219.1:0-5937 GCA_051006095.1 Rubrobacter sp.
GCCGGCACTCGAACGACCCGGCTGATCCTCCTTGCTCGGGGAGCGCTCTGTGCGCTCCCTAATTCTTACGTCGGCCGGACGTCGATAGTTCGTAACTCCGACGTCCAGACGCACCGCAGAGCAAGGAGAAAACATGGACGCATGGCTGAAGCGCAATAGACCATCTCATGATGAGGACGGGGTCGACGACCACAGCGTACCGGTCCGCGCACATTCGTCAACCTCTTCCAGGAGTTCCCCGGATTCCTCTCCGTCCCGTAACCCTCCAACGGCGGTAGCCCCCCCCTTCAGTACCCGCTCGAAGACCCTTGCCACCATGCTCTACGTCGTTGGCGCGTTGGCCATGATCTCCTTCGTCAATCGCGGGTGGCTCCAACTGCCCGACGCGGATGTACAGGCCCTCGACAGAACGGTGTTCGCAGGCGGGATCCTGGTGTTTTCCCTGTGGTTTTTCCCCTGGCACCGCTTCGGACGCAACTTTTTACTCATGCCCGTCTTTGCCTGCCTCGCCCTGACGACGATCGCCGTGTACTTCTCGGGCGGCTGGCAGAGTCCGCTCTCCGTGCTCTATTTGCTCGTGGTGGTCTTCTGCGCCGGCTACTTCTCCCTAGGGGTCGCCGCACTCTGCGTTGCCGTTACGCTGCTAGCCAGTCTGAGCCCACAACTCTACACTCCGGACTCGGCGCAGCTGATGCAGCACGTGATCTTCCAGGTCCCCGCCTACGTCGGTCTCATGCTGGCGTGCAGGTACACGTTGTGGGAGCGCACGAGCGTGCAGCTAGAGCGCGACTCAGAGAAGATCAGAGACCTGGAGGAGCAGCTGTGGCGCGAGACGTCGGTCGACCCGCTGACAGGCCTCTATAACCGGGGCCGTTTCGAGGCGCGGTTCAGCGAGGAGTTCGAGCGGGCAAGGCGTACGGGTGAGCAGTTCATAGTGCTCTTCCTGGACGTCGATGATTTCAAAGAGGTGAACGACAACCACGGCCACCGCGCGGGGGACGATGCCCTGAAACTGGTCGCCGGGATCTTGCAGTCTTGCTCCAGGCGCATAGATGTGGTCGCGCGTCACGGGGGTGACGAGTTCATGGTGATGTTGTCGGGAGCCTCCCTTCCCGAGGCCCACCGTTTCTTCGAGCGAATGCGCAAGCAGGTGGCCGAACGCTCGGACCGTACGTTGGGCCTGAACCTCCGCCTCAGCGCCGGGGCCGTCCAATGCCCTGATCACGCAACCGACCCGGCGGCTCTTCTCGACGCCGCGGACGAGGCTATGTACAAGGCCAAACGGCGTGGCAAGAACCGCCTGTTCGCCGCCCTGTCCCTCGCCCCCGTCAAGCGCCGGCGCGCGACCCCGACGGAGGAATAAGGATGCGTATCAGGCCGGCGAACGAACCAGGCTCCCACAATGGGGTCTTGCGCGCGCTCGATCCCCAAATCGGGGCGATCACGGCAGAAGCCTATGCCCTCGAAGAGATCCGTAGCAGGCTGCTAACCCCGCGACATCCTGGAGGTCGAAGGTGAGAGAGATAGATAGACGCTACGCGCAGGAGGCCGAGAGGCCAGGTATAGGGCATCTACTGGAACGGGCGAGACAGAGACGGGGCGTATCGCTGGAGGAGGCAGAACAGGCTACCAGGATCCGCAGAGACTACCTCGAGAAACTAGAGAGCGATGACCACTCTACGATGCCAGAGCCTATCTACGTGAGGGGGTTCGTCAAGGCATACGCCAACTATCTCGACCTCGACGGAGATAGGCTCGCCGCGCAGGTCAGGTTCTGGCAGGAACGAAGGCGTAGGGCGAGACGCGGTCCCCTGTGGGACCATTGACAGCGCCGTGCAATAGGCACTCAAGCCTAATGCACGGCGAGCCAGTCAGCATTTCAGCTTGCATTGCGGTGGATGAGATCCCGCAAAGCTTGCCGCGGAGCCTGGAGCTGGGTGTGGCGCCTCGTTGGCAGGTACTTGCTGACATGCTGACAAGCCGCCTGGCGAAGCCTGGCGGCGTGCTGAATTGCTGAAATGCTGGTATTAGTACCAGGGTTGGTTTTCGGGCGCTCTGGAACTGCTTCTCTTGCTCAGCAAGCTCTGTAAGCAAGAATTCTGCGTCTGACATACGGGCCTCGCGGGCGCGCGGGTGACGAGCAAGACGCGCGCGGGCGAGAAGATTCAGCGACCTGACTTCGGGTCTAGCACCTTCGTGATGCCTGCTGCCTTCGAGCTGCGAGTGACCCATTGCTGAGGCGGATTTGCCTTGAAACCGCACATATCTCTGGTAGCATCATTCGCCGTTGTGCAAGCAAGTTAATCGGAGGGGGATGCATATCGTGCGGCAACTCGCTGCTGTCCTGCTTTCCAGTGCCCTGTTTTCGGCCGTTCTACTGGCAGGGTCGCCGAATGAAGCGTACGCAGATGTCTCGGGACAGGCGGTCGTTGATAACGCCAGGTCCTACATCGGTACGCCCTATGGCGCCTCGGGTATGGACTGCTCGGGCTTCACCTCGGCGGTTTTCGCTGACCTCGGCGTGTACCTACCAGATGGCCCGGACACCCAGTATGCTTACGGGACGCCTTCCGGCGGGGAAGCCGGCGACCTGGTGTTCTTCGACGAGTCGGGCTACGGTATCTCGCACGTCGGCATAGCGACCGGCTACGGGACGGTGATCCACGCCTCGACCTACTACGGGGCTGTCGTGGAGTCACCCATCGAATACATTCCAGGCTACGTGGGCGCCGTCGACGCTTACTAGCACTTCAGCTTCTTGTTCTAGCTGATCGCATGTACTCGGATGGGCGATTCGCGGTAGGTCAGACCTGCCGCGAATCGCTCTTTCGTGCGCGGTTTTCGGCTTTGTGGGGAGACGGGAGTCTCTGTGAAAGGGGCCAGTTGGGATGTTAGAGTAACCGGCGCAGCGAACGCGGAGCGAGGAGAGGTCTTCCTATGAGGCCGGAGCTAGTGCTCAAGGGTGTCATACCCGCCAATTTGATAGCCTTCGATTCGGAGTTGGAGATCGACGAGGAGAACTACCGCAGGCATCTGCGGTACCTGGTCGACACGCCGGGGGTGTCCGGCATCACCACCAACGCCCACGCCTCGGAGGTGGCGACGCTGACCTTCGAGGAGCAACAGCGCGTCCTGGAGATGACGCTGGACGAGGTGGCGGGGGCCGTGCCTGTCGTTTGCGGCGTCTACGAAGACGGAACGAGCAAGGCAGCCAGGATCGCGAAGTCCGCCGAGCGGCAGGGGGCTGATTGTCTTCTGGTGTTCCCTTCCACGGTCTATGACTTCGGGCATCAGCTCAGGCCCGAGATGGCCTACGGGCACATCGCCCAGGTCGCCGAGGCCGTGAGCCTGCCTATCATCGTGTTCGTCTACCCTGTGGCGTCGGGGCTGCACATCCCTACCGATAACCTGGTGAGGATCTGCGACGAGATAGACAACGTCATCGCCGTCAAAGAGTGGTCCAACGATATCGGCGTCTACGAGCGGAACTGGCGCGAGATCAAGGCTCTGGACAAGGAGATCTCCCTGCTCTCTAGCTTCAGCAAGTCGCTGTTGGCGTCGTTGTGCATCGGCGCCGACGGCATCCTCTCGGGGCACGGTAGCGTCATAGCCGATCTGCACGTTGAGATGTTCGAGGCCGTGAACCGTGGCGACCTCGAAGGAGCCCGCAGGGTGGCCGATAGGGCCTACCCCGTGGTGCAGGCTACCTACGCTGAGCCGTTCCTCGACGGGCACAACAGGATGAAGGAGGCGCTGGCCATCCTGGGCCGGATCGACGAGGCCAACGTCCGTCCCCCACTCAGGCGCATCCCCGACGCGGAGAGGAAGAAGATCCGGCGCGTCGTGGCCGAGGCCGGACTGCCATCTGGACAGCCTGATGCAGCAGCCCTCGGGAGTCGCGGCTAGAGCAGTCTGCGTTGCAAACCACGGCTTCAGGTCCTACAGGTTTCAGACACCAGGATTGCTCTTGGTACAGAGCGGGAGACTAGAGGGTGATGTTTACTACCTCGATGGTTCATTGGTCCGAATCGTTCTGTAAGGGGCCTTGGGCGGCTCTTCACTTGCGCCATCCGAACAACAGCTCGGTCCTCATCCCATAAACGGAGCGCTTGACTACGCCCCATGCTTTCTCTATGCTTTTCCGTGGGGTGAGTGAAGATTCTGTTGAGTGAAAACAACCTGTTTCGACTTTCTTCCCCGCCCTCTCGCTGTGGCTTCCCGGGCTGATGGGGGTGTACTAGACGGTGCCCGGCGGACCCGTACTAGTGGAGCGGCCAGGCTGGGGCGTCGCCAGGCTTACCCTGAACAACCCGCCGCTCAACCTGGTCACGCTGGAGATGACGGAGCGGCTGATAGAGGCCCTCGAAGAGCTCGAAAGGGACGACGCCGTACGCGCGGTCGTCCTCACCGGCGCCGGCGATAAAGCGTTCTGCGCAGGCTCAGACGTCAAAGAGTTCGCCGACGTCCGCGACAGGGTGGTGGAGAAGAAACTGGCCAGGGAGAACGAGGCTTTCGGGAGGTTCGAGTCCATGTCCAAGCCCACCGTCGCGGCCATCGAGGGCCTGGCTTACGGCGGGGGATGTGAGATCTCGATGGCCTGCGACCTCCGTATAGTCGGCGAAGGCGCGAAGTTCGCGCTCCCGGAAGTAAGGCTTGGGGTCGTGCCAGGGAGTGGCGGCCTGTTCCGCCTCCCAGAGCTCGTTGGCCCGGCGCGGGCTATGGAGCTCATGTATCTCGGCGAGCCCATCGACGCCGGCGAGGCCGAGCGTTTGGGACTGGTCAACGAGGTGGTCGCTGACGGGGAGACACTCTCGCGCGCCCTCGACGTCGCCAGGAGCATCTCCCGCCAGCCGAAAGAGGCCGTGGCGGCGATCAAACGCGGCGTGAGGGCGTCTCTGCACTCGAGTCGCGAAGACTCCGTCAGGCTGACGCTGGAGCTGAGCGACCACGTCTTCAAGACCGAGGACTGCGCCGAGGGGATCGGGGCTTTCTTCGAGAAACGCGAGCCGCGTTTTGCGGGGGCTCCGGAGACCGGCGATGAGGTCGAAGTATAGGGGATGTGTTCGCCACGGCTTGCCGGCCACCCAAGGAAAGGACCGAATAGACGATGCTGAACGGAGTAAAGGTCCTTAGTTTTACGCACTTCCTGCAAGGCCCCTCCGCAGTCCAGATCCTGGCCGACCTCGGGGCTGACGTGGTCAAGATAGAGCCGACAAAGGGGGCGTGGGAGCGCCACTGGTCGGGGGCTGAGGCTTATCTGAACGGGGTCAGCGTCTTCTTCCTCCTCAGTGGACGCAACCAGCGCAGTCTGGGTGTGGATCTGCGCTCCGAGGAGGGTAAGGAGATCGTGTGGCGTCTGATCCGCGATTCCGACGTCATCGTCGAGAACTACAGGCCCGGCGCGATGGAGCGTCTGGGCTTCGGCTACGAAGAAGTCTCCGAGGAGAAGCCTGATCTCGTGTATTGTTCCCTCTCGGGGTACGGCACGGACGGCCCTTACAGGGACCGGGCCGGCCAGGACCTCCTGAGCCAGGCCATGAGCGGCCTGGCGACGATCAACGGTCGCAAGAGCGACCCTCCGACCCTGGTCGGCTCAGCCGTCGTCGACCAGCACGCTGCGGTGCTCGGGGCTCTGGGCGTCCTCGCCGCCCTCTACGAGCGCAGGGACACGGGTAAGGGGAAAAGGGTCGACAGTAACCTGCTGAACTCGGCCCTGGATCTGCAGATCGAACCGTTCATCTACCACCTCAACGGGCACCTCTACGACCGAAGCGAGACGGGCGTCTCCTCTCGCTTCCACCAGGCGCCGTACGGGATCTTCGAGACGGCTGACGGTTACATATGCATCTCGCTGACGCCGCCTGAGAGGATGGCCGAGGCGTTCGGGGACGACTCTTTCAACGAGTGGACCGAGGAGGACCAGTTCCGCAAGAGGGA
>JBPCIR010000220.1:0-10729 GCA_051006095.1 Rubrobacter sp.
GGAGTACCTCCCGCGTGGTCCCCGGGTAGGTAGTGCTCTCTAGCGCAACTAGCGCTCCAGCGCGTAGGTTGCGCGCCACGTCCTTAGCACCAGAGATCAACATCGAGAGATCAGGTTCCCTATGCTCATCCAGAGGCGTCGGCAGACAAATCACCACAGCCTCGGCCTCTTTGAACGCCCTATAGTCTTCCGTAAAGCGTAGCTTGCCCGAAGCTACCAAGAGTTGCAGACTCTCAGACGGCACATCTTCTACATACGAATCATACGTATCGAGGACGGCTAGTTTTTCGGGATCCTTCTCGATACCGACCACGCGGAGGCCAGCCTCGGCAAACGCCACCGCGAGCGGCAGCCCGACGTATCCAAGTCCAACCACACCTATTTCCCTGGCACGATCTAGCATCGATTCTGCTTATCTGTCGAGAACACTACGAAGTAGACCCTACCAAAGCTTTGATCCTGTAGAAGCGGACTCAGCCCGATTCTACTGCGAAGGCACACCTTAATTATCGTAAGGTGCAACTCAGTGCTAACCTCTGCAAAGCACTAACGTACAGTTAGTGATGTTCTGAGCCCCTATCCTGCTCGGAAGCGTCGAAAGCTGCCCTTACACGGGGCAGAGCTGGCTCTCACATATTATAGGATCGTCTAACGTGCTCGGGACTGCCGATCATACGATAGTCGCTCTTGTTGGCTTCTTTGCCGCTGCATATCTCCTCGGGAGAGGGGCGCCGAGCAGCCACAGGATCCTCCAATCCGAGAGCTTGGTCTCGACGTTGAAGCGGGAGTTGATCCACCGTCGTCATTCATGGCTGAACCGACAGACAGGGCGACGATCTTCGGGTACATCGAGGGCTTCTACAACCCATCAAGTTAATACCCCGCTAAAGCACCAGGAGCGGGAAGCTTCCGCCGAGGAGGTCGAGGTTACCGATCCCGCCCACCCGCTCTTCGGACGCCGGTTCGAGATCCTCTCCGTCCACGGTGCTCCCGGCTTGGCGGGATACGTGCTCGTCTCCTACCGCGGCCACATGCACATCCGCATCGAATTGCGATCCACGAATCTAGCGCCATCTCCGCCGCCGGCGCCACCGGCGACTAAGCTGACCTCGCAGGCCGTAACCGAGCTGGCGCGGCTAATGCGCGAGCTGGACGAACGATGCGAGGTGCGCGATGCCCGACCGGCCCAGGGATATCTGGGGAAGCCCCTCCCCAGAGGTCCGAACCCAAGCTACGGAGGAGATGTCCTCGATCCTCATGGAGGTGATCGATGAGAAACTCGGAGCTGGTAACCGTCCAGCATCTGGCTCGAAAGGCGGTGATCTACGTCCGCCAGTCCACCCCGCACCAGGTGCTCACCAACCAGGAGAGCCTCAAGTTGCAGTACGCCCTCAAGAAACGCGCGACCGAGCTGGGCTGGCGCGCCGATGACGTCGAGGTGATCGACGCCGACCTGGGCTTCACGGCCTCGGAGGCCTCCCACCGCGAGGGGTTCAAGGAACTCACCGCCAGGGTCACCCTCGGGCGGGTCGGCCTCGTCCTCTCCTCGGAGGTCACTCGCCTCTCGAGGAACTGCTCGGACTGGTACCCGCTTTTGGACATCTGCGGCTACAAGGGATGCCTCATCGCCGACCACGACGGCATCTACGATCCGGCCACCGTCAACGGGCGGCTCGTCCTGGGCCTCAAGGGGACGCTCTCGGAGATGGAACTGCACGCCATCTCATCGCGGATGAGGGCGGGGATCCTGAACAAGGCCGAGCGCGGGGAGCTTGGATTGAAACTGCCCACCGGACTCGCGCGCGACGAGCACGGACTGGTCCACAAAGACCCCAACCTGGAGGTCCAGGACCGCATCTCCCTCGTCTTCGAGAGCTTCCTGAGGCTGCGCTCCGCGAACAAGGTACTCCTCTTCCTCAACGAGGACGGGCTGCTCGTGCCGCGCCTCGACCGCTTCGGGGACGTCGTGTGGAAAAGGCCGACGATCGAGACGATCACCTCCATCCTGAAGAACCCCGCCTACGCCGGGGCGTTTGTCTACGGCAGGAACAGCCACACGACCACGCGCGGGCCGAGTGGAAACGTCGCGAAAACCGAGCGGCTGCCCATGGGAAAGTGGAGAATACTCATCAAGGACAAGTACCCCGCCTACGTGGATTGGGAGACCTTCGAGAGGATCCAGGCGATGCTCCAGGACAACCACGCCGAGTACGAGCGCAACATGACCCGCGGCGTCCCCAGGGCGGGCAGGGCTCTGCTGGCCGGCCTCGTCTACTGCGGCGAGTGTTCCCACAAGATGGAGGTCCGCTACCCGGAGGCGCCCCGCTACCTCTGCGCCTCCCTCAAGCGGCGCTACGGGGGGCAGCCCTGCCAGAACCTTCCGGCCAATCCGGTGGACGCCCGGGTGGCGGAGGCCTTCCTCAAGGCGCTTTCCCCGGTGGAGCTGGATCTCTACGAAAAGGCGATGGGCGCCCGCCAGGAGATGGCCGACGACGCCGAGCATGCCCGCCAGCAGCAACTCCAGCGCCTGGGCTACCAGGCCGAACTGGCCCGCAGGCGCTTCGAGCGGGCCGACCCGGACAACCGCCTGGTGGCCGCGGAGTTAGAGCGGCGATGGGAGGGCGCCCTGCGCGAACTGAGGCAGGCCGAGGAGGATGAAAACGCCGGATGGTATGCCGGGGAGCGCGAAAACGGATCCGCCCCCGCGGAGTTGACGGAGGAGTTGAAGGCCGCCTTCATGGACATCGGCCGTAGGCTGCCCGAGATCTGGGACGGGGATCTGCTCTCCCGACAGAAGAAAAAGGCCTTGCTGCGCTGCCTCATCCAGAAGGTGATCCTCCGCCGGATCGCCCCCGACACGATCCATACGCGCATAGTGTGGAAGGGCGGACTGAGCACGACCTTCGAGGTTTCCACTACGGTCGGCGCGTTCTTCGACCTCTCCGGATCCGAGGAGATGGAGCGGCTGGTCGTGGAGCTCTTCAAGGAGGGCATAACGGACAGGCAAATCGCCCGGCGCCTGACGGAGATGGGCCACCGCTCCCCGCAGAGAAAACATGTGGTCCGGAGCACGGTCCAGACCATCCGCCACAGGCACGGGCTGATCCGGGGAGCGAGGGTGAAGGGCGCCTCACAAGCGCACCATGTCCCCGGCCGCCTCACCCTCTCCCAGGTGGCGCGGAAACTCGAGGTACCCAAGCCCTGGATGTACAACCGCATCTACAATGGGGCCATCCAAGTCGTTAAAGACTACAGGACGGGACTCTACCTGTTCCCCGACGATCCGGCTACAATCGAGAGGTTCCGAGAGTTGAAGCAAGGCAAGATCCGCAAACTTCAGTTTTGAAGGGGCATCAACATGCGTGATCGTACAATCCAACTCGGAGGCACTCCTCGATCGGCTACATGAGTCCGGCTGACTACGAGAGAGCCAAGTTCGCCGAGGAGGTGAGGGTGGCCTAAAGTGAAAAAGTGTCCATCAAACCGTTGTAATCCCAAAAACCCTAAGGGCTGAGGTGTCCAAAAGTCATGAGGGGAAGCCCCCATTCTGGTCGGACAATCGTGGAGGGGCCAGCCCCTACACGGCGGCCTTCCGTCGAGTACTTCGCAGAACTCTGTCAAGGCGAAGTTCGGAGCATCTACGGCCCACAAGCTTGAATGAACTAAGGCAAGCGCGAGGGCCGGGGCCCTCAACCCCCGGCCCTCTCGTAGAGCTAATCGTCCGAACTCGCTGCTACCAGACGATACCTAGTACCCGCAGGACGGGCAATTCGGGTTGTTGGACCCCCTTTTGCGGGGGGTCGCGCTGCCCTTGAAATGCTCCGCACCACGAATCGGCGATGAACCCCTGGCGCGTTTAGGAGGGTTTCTGAATCCCAGAGTTCGGCCCGGTGGCACCCGGAGTTCCCGGGTAGAGCGTTAATGTCATACGCCGAGGAATCCTGGCGAGCTCTGATCACTTCCTGGCCTCCAGGCGCTCCTTGCCTACGTAGGGGACGAGGGCTTCGGGCAGCATTACGGAGCCGTCTCGTTGTTGGTAGATCTCGAGGAGGGAGATCAGGGCGCGGCTCATGGCGAGGGCCGTGCCGTTGAGGGTGTGCAGGAGTTGGGGTCGCCCGCCTTCTTTGCGGTAGCGGATGGCGAGTCTGCGGGCCTGGTAGTCGGTTGTGTTCGAGGTGCTCGTTACCTCGCCGAAGTCGTTGCGGCCTGGCATCCAGGCTTCGAGGTCGTACTTGCGGTAGGCGGCGCCGCCGAGGTCGCCGGTACAGTTGTCGACCACGCGGTATGGCAGGCCGAGGCCCTGGAAGATACGTTCTTCTATCCCGACCATCTCCTCGTGCAAATCTTCCGACTGTTCCGGCGTGGTGAACGCGAACATCTCGACCTTGGTGAACTGGTGGACCCTGTAGAGGCCGCGGCTGGCGCGGCCGTGGGAGCCAGCCTCCGTGCGGAAGCAGTGGGAGAGGCCGGCGTAGCGCAGGGGGAGATCTCGTTCTTCGATAATGTCGTCTACGTGCTGGCCTGCGAGTGTGATCTCCGCTGTCGCGATCATGGAGAGGTCAGTGCCTTCGACGGAGTAGATCTGGGTCTCCGGTCCGCGCGGGATGAACCCCGTCCCGACCAGCATCTGGTCCCGCGCCAAGTCGGGCGTTATGGTCGGCTGGTACCCGCGCTCCATAATGATGTCGAGCGCGTAGCGGATCAGGCCCAGTTCCAATAGCACGGCGTCGCCGCGTAGGAAGTAGAACTTGCTCCCCGTGGTCTTCGCCCCGGCGTCGAAGTCGATAATCCCGAGGGCGTCACCGAGCTCGACGTGGTCCTTTGGCTCGAAAGGGAAGTCGGGGATCTCGCCCCAACGCCGGATCTCGACGTTCTCCGTGTCGTCCTTGCCTATGGGAGAGTCGGGATGGGTCATGTTCGGGATCTTCGACTGTTCGTCCCGCAGCCGCTGCTCGACCTCGTGCAGTTCCTTTTCCTTGGATGGCAACTGTTCTTTCATGGCCCGCGACTCCTCGATGAGCCTCGCCCTTGCCTCCTCGTCGCGCTCCCTGCCTATGCTCCTGGCCATCTGGTTCTGGCGTTGCTTGAGCTCGTTTGACTCCTGAATGAGATCCGAGCGCCGGTCGGCCAACTCTACTACCAGGCCTACATCGGCCTCGACGCCACGGTTCCTCGTGTTCTCCTCTACGGCTCTCACGTTCTCGCGAATGTATTTGAGACTTAGCACGGCGCCTCCCTTCGGTCGGCGGGTATCAGGTTTCAGCAAAGGGCTGACTGGCTAATCTTAGCTCGCCAACTCCCTGAGCGCCCGGTTCTCTGTTCGGATGCGGACGTAGAGCAATGCGGCGTTCAGTAGTGAGAAGACGACCGCTGTTATCCAGGCGCCGAAGATGAGCGGGAAGGTCAGGACTTCTACGACGACGACGACGTAGTTGGGGTGAGGGAAATATCGGTACGGTCCGCTGCGGACGAGCTTCCCGCCTGGCAGGACGAGGATTCTCGTGTTCCAGTTCATCCCCAGAGAGAGAATCGCCCAGTATCGCAGCGGCTGGACGAGTAGAAACGCCGCCAGCGGCAAAGGCCACCAGACAGGAATCTCGGGCCCGCGTAGAAGCCCCTCGACGAGCGTCGAACCCAGCCACAGAGCATGGATGGCGACGATCACGGGATAGTGACCACTGCCACGTTCGACCGCACCACGCGCCCGAAGCCTCCGCTCGTTTCGACGCGAGTACCAGAGCTCCAACAAGCGCTGTATGGCGACAAGGCTCACGCCAATGACCAAGAACACGACGTTCAACGCACCCTCCGCCCTACCACAATAACCTGAAACCTGATGCCTCAGATGCTGACGGCCAGGGCCGTCAGCATCTGAAAAACACATGCTCCGCGGAGAATCCTGGTCCCAGGGCCGAGAGCACGCCGAGTTCGTCCTTCGCGAACTCTCCGTATTCGAGGAAGCGTTCCAGGATAAAGAGAACCGTGACGCTCGACATATTGCCGCAGTCGCGCAGCACGTCCCGGCTCGTGGTGAGCCCGCCCGCTTGCAGTCCGAGCGCTTCTTCGAAGGCGTCGAGGACTCTAGAGCCACCGGGATGGAGCACGAAATGTTCGAGCTCGTCGAAGTCGAGGCCCACAGAATTACAGGCCTCCTCCAGGTTGTCGCGGAACTTCTCGCGCACGATGTTCGGGATGCTCTTGGAGAGCTGTACTTTCAGGCCCGTCTCGACGAGATCCCAGCCCATGACATCCTCGGTATCCGGCCAGGTGGTGCTGTAGCCTCCGAGTACCTCGGGGCCTGTGGTGCCTCCGAGCAGCACGGCGGCGGCGCCGTCGGCGAAGAGGCTCGTGGAGATAAGGTTGCTCTTCGAACGGTCGCCCTGCTGGAAGGTTAGGCCACAGAGCTCGACGGCGACTAGGAGGACCAGTTGGTCGGGATAGAGGCGGGCGTGTTCGGCGGCGCGCGCGATACCGGCCGCCCCAGCAGAGCAGCCGAGGCCCCAGATCGGGACGCGCCGCGTGTGCTCCGAGAGGCCGAGGCGGAAGATCAGCTTCGAGTCGATGGAAGGTGTCGAGATCCCGGTCGTCGAGACGAAGAAGATCGCACCGACCTCGCCTGGCCCGGCCCCGACTCTATCCAGCGCGCGTCTCGCTGCCTTCTCGGAGAGGTCGAGGGCGTGCTCGACGTACAGAGCGTTCTTCTCGGGGAAGGTGTGCTCTCGCTCGAACCACTCTGCGGGCACGCAGAAGTAGCGGTTCTCCACGTGGACGTTGTCGAAGATTGGGAGCAGCCGCTCGAAGTCACCGTGCCCGCGTGAGAACATGCCCCTGGCGAACGTCTTCGCCTCCTCTTGACTAACGCGGTGGGGCGGCAGGGCGCTGGCGACGGAGAGGATCCTGGGTACGTTCAACGTTTTTCCGTCCGAGTCTGCGTGGCGAGGTCGGGCTCGGAGTCGGGCTCGGGGTTCTTGCAGCTGTCGCGGAAGACGTACTGCGAGATACGCTTGCGCTGGCGGCTCGACCAGTCGATCGTCGGCCTTCGCTGACCCTTCGGGACGTACCCGAGCCGGTAGACGGCCATAAGTTCAAGGTCGTCGGGAACCTTCAGCAGCCGCTTCATCCGCTCCCAGTTCTCGGGAATCTCCATCGGCGTCGAGACGAACTGGATGCCCATGCCAAGCTCCGTCGTGGTGAGCCAGATGTTCTCGACGGCGGCGCCCATCCCGAATATGGAGTAGAAACCCGAAAGCTCGCCGGGACGGTACTCGGTCCTGTCGAGGAGGACCGCCAGGAGTAGCGGAGAGCCTGCGACGAGCTTCCTATTGTCCTCGCCCAGGGTCTTCGGGACGCCAAAGCGGTTCATCACGGCCTGGCCCGTGTTCGAGAAGATCTGGCGCGAGAAGGGCTTGAGGACGCCAGGCATCTGGTCGAAGTGGATGCCGTCGCGCTTCTCCTCCATCTCGGCCTCCGAGAAACGGAAGTAGGGTCTGTAACGCTTCCAGAACGTGCCCTCTTCTAGGAGACGCGTCATGCTCTCGCCGCTTATCCTCGCGACCTCATCTATGGTCGGGCGGTCGTCGACGAGCACGAAGCGCCAGGGCTGGCTGTTGAAGTGGGAAGGGGCCATCGCGGCGACCTCGACGAGCATGCGCTGGTGCTCGGGTTCAACGGGGTCTGGTAGGAAGGGGCCGTTCGTGGTCCTACGTCTTTTGAGGACCTCCAGGAAATCCAATCTCAGCCTCCTAAAGCATCCATACGAAGCCTGTGACGTAGAAGATCATGGCCCCGCCGGCGAGCGCGGCGTGTCCCGGCGTTCCGGCCCGCACCCGCGGGAGCGCGAAGAAGAGGGCCAGGACAGGTAGCATGGCCCAGCGGTATGGCGCGCCCTGCAGGAATCCGACCCCGACCGCGACTGCGGCCGAGGCGAAGACCGCGAAAAAAAGGGCGTGGTGGAGCCAGCGGAAAGGTTTCGTATCAACGATGCGAACCTGTACGAGTACGCCGAGCGCGAAGTTCACGAGAAAGAGGGCCATCGCGACGTAGAAGATCAATGCTCGCTCCACCGACTCATCCTTTGGGGTTATAGCACAGGGCGAGTCGCGCCGGAGTCTCCGGGGGCGTGTGATGCTAAGATTCGTAGTTCGATGGATCTTGGATTCTGCTAGGGGGCGAGATGGCGGACAGGCGCCCGGAGGCTTACATAACGGGGATCGGCGTGGTCACCCCGATAGGAGTAGGGCGCAAGAAGCTCTGGAGCTCGCTCCTGGCCAACGAGAGCGGGGCCGGCCCTATAACGCTCTTCGATCCCGAGGACTTCGAGGTGCGCATTGCCGCCGAGTGCACGGACTTCGACCCCGAGAGCTTTATGGACCGCAAGGTGGCGGCCAGGACCGACCGGTTCGGGCAGATGGGCCTCGCCTCGGCCAAGCTAGCCCTCGAAGACGCAGGCGCCTGGGACGTGCTCAACCACAACCCCGAGCGGGTCGGCCTCATACTTGGCAGCGGCATCGGCGGAGTTACGAGCATGGAGGCGACCCAGGCGACCATAGATAGCAAGGGACCCTCCCGCGTAAACCCCTTTTCCGTAACCAAGATCATGCCCAACTCAGCAGCCGCCCACGTAGCCATACAGCTCGGCGTGCAGGGACCCTCCATCACGGGCGCACTCGCCTGCACCTGCGGCACGGACATGATGGGCCTTGGCTACGACCTGATCCGTCGCGGCGACGCCGACATCGTGCTCTGCGGCGCTTCTGAGGCCAGCCTCGCGCCCGTTATCGTGGCAGGATTCATAGCGATGCGGGCGATGAGCCGCCGCAATGACGACCCCGAAGGGGCGTGCAGGCCCTACGACGTCGACCACGCCGGGTTCCTAATCGGCGAGGCGTCGGCCGTGATGGTCCTCGAGAGCGCCGAGTCCGTAGAACGCCGCGGGTCCGAGCCGTACGCGAAGATCACCGGCGTCGGCCGCACCACCGACGCTTACAACCTCACCGACCCAGACCCCAAGGGCTTCGGCATCATGCGGGCCATGCAGCTCGCCGTCGCCGACGCCGGACTGAGAGGGGAGCAGATCGACTACATAAACCCGCACGGCACGGGTACGGTGGCAGGTGACGGTCCCGAGTCGCAGGCGATGGCCAGGATCAACCCCAACGTCAAGGTCTCGGCAACGAAATCTACCCTCGGCCACTCTCTGGGCGCGAGCGGCGCCGTCGAGACCGCGATATGCGCCCTGGCTGTCAAGGAGAGGACCATCCCCCCTATGAGAAACCTTACGAAGGTGGCGGAAGGCTGCGCCGACCTCGACTACGTCGTGGACGAACCGCGCGAGGCGCCCGACCTCGAAGCCGCCATCTGCGCCAACCTGGGCGTCGGCGGCCACAACGCAGCGGTCGTCCTGGAACGAGCCTGAGGAGGGATATGGAAAGCCAGGAGAACATCTACGAGGTACCACAGAGCAGACCCGAGCCGGAAGACGACGGCGCCTGCGACCACCTGCCAGGGATGCGAATGCCATCTGTTTCCCTGAGGTCCACGGCGGGAGACCTCATTGACCTCTCGACCCTGACGGGGACGACCGTCGTGTACTGCTACCCGCTTACGGGGAGGCCTGACCGGGATCTACCTCCAGGTTGGGACGACATCCCAGGCGCCCGTGGCTGCACCCCACAGTCTTGCAGCTTCCGCGACCACCACGCGGAGCTTGGGGAGTTCGGGGCAACGGTCTTCGGCCTTAGTACCCAGAATACTGTTTACCAGCGCGAGGCCGAGGAGCGGCTGCATCTTCCATTCCGCTTGTTGAGCGACGAGGAGCTAGAGTTCGCGAGGGCCCTGGAGCTGCCGACGTTCGAGTCAGAAGGCGTGACCCTCATAAAGCGCCTGACCCTGGTTATCGGGGATGGGATGATCCGATACGTCTTCTATCCCGTGTTCCCTCCTGGTAGGAACGCCGAAGTTGTACTGCGTTGGCTCGCCGAGCACACCACGAGCTAGAGAGGACGTGTAGATGAACCCCGTCGCGACAGACACCTTGCACAAGAGGCTAGCGGAACTCGAGAGGATTCTCACCCCCTATGGGAGCGCGCTCGTCGCCTTCTCAGGCGGCGTCGACTCCTCGCTAGCCCTCGCCGTCGCAGCGAGGTCTATACCCAAAGACAGGGTTCTCGCCGTCACGTCGAACAACGAGACCTATCTTCCATCGGAGTTGGATCTGGCTCGCGAGTTCGCCGAATCCCTCGGGGTGGAGCACCTCGTCGTAAATACCCGCGAGCTCGACAACCCGAACTACGCAAGCAACCCCACGAACCGCTGCTACTTCTGCAAGAGCACGCTCTACTCGGACCTGGCAAAGCTCGCAGAAGAGAAAGGTTACGGCTGCGTCGTGGACGGTGCGAACAAGGACGATGAAGGCGACTATCGCCCTGGCAGGAAGGCCGCCAGAGAGCTCGGTGTCGTCTCCGTACTCTCGGAAGCCGGGATGACCAAGGCCGAGGTGAGGGAGCTGGCGAAGCATCTAGACCTACCCACGTGGGACAAGCCGGCGCTCGCGTGCCTGTCGAGCCGCTTCCCTTACGGGCAGGAGATCACACCCGAGAAGCTCTCCCAGGTCGCGCGCGCCGAGGAGTTTATGCGCAGGGAGGGCTTCTTGCAGGTTCGCGTCAGGCACCACGGGGAGATAGCCCGCCTCGAAGTCGGCCCCGAAGAGCTCGAAAGAGCCTTCGCCATG
>JBPCIR010000221.1:0-4069 GCA_051006095.1 Rubrobacter sp.
GTCTTCGACTACCACAGCGTCTTCGAGCGTAAGAACCCACTCGCCCTCATCGAGGCGTTCGAGCGGGCCTTCCCCGAAGGCTCGGGGGCCTCTCTCGTGCTCAAGTCCATAAACAGCGAGCACCACCCGGAAGAACACGGGAGACTCATCGAGGCCGCAAGAGACCACGGGGACATACACGTTGTGGACCGCTACGTCACGGCGGCCAAGAAGAACGCGATGTTCGCCGGCTGCGACTGCTACGTCTCGCTGCACCGCTCGGAGGGCCTCGGCAACACCCTCGCGGAGGCCATGTACCTCGGCAAGCCTGTGATCGCAACCGGGTACTCGGGCAACATGGAGTTCATGACGCCGCAGAACAGTTACCCCGTCGACTACACGCTAAGACCCGTCGGCGACGACGCAGGACCTTACCCGGCCTCCGGCGAGTGGGCCGAGCCCGATGTCGGGCATGCCGCACGCCTGATGCGCCACGTCTTCGAGGACCGGCGGGAGGCCGGCGAGCGTGGCCGGAGGGCGGCGGAAGACCTCCGCCGCAACCACTCCGCCGAGGTCGCGGGGCGGGCGATGGCAGCGCGCATCCGCCGTGTCAGGGAGCGGCGGGGCGCAGGATCTGACGAGGGTAAGCCACATGTACACCCCCCTGCGGGACTCGACACGAACCCGCTTACGCACCGCATAGCGACCACCCCCCAGCCAGCGACTTCGGGCTCGACCCTCGGCAGGGCCCTGGCCCCCTTTCGGCGCGTCCTGCTGAAGCTGATGTGGCCCTTCGCCCTGCAACAGCGGGCGGTGAACGAAGAGCTCCTCGCCACCACAAAGGAGGCGGACCAGAACCTGCGCGCCGTAGTCAACCAGCTCGAGTCGAGATACGCGAAAGACCGCACTGACTTGCTCAACGCCGTAAACCACCAAAGAGAGCTGGCCAGGACGCAGGGCGCGCGGCTCGACCGCCTGGAGACGCGGTTGGCCGAGAGCGGAAGAGGTATGCCCGGCGTGGCAGAGGAGCCCGCCGCACAGGCCGGTCGTGTAGACAAAGAACCAGGGGACCTGGGCCCGAAAGGGGCTGAGACGGGCGGCTTCTCCCGGCAGACGATATCCCGATTCATTACCCCGTTCACGGCGCAGCAGCAGAAGATCAACGACCAACTCTTCGCCGCGGTCAGTACGCTCGGCGAGAAGCTGGGCGGGCTCATCCCACGCGTAGAGGCCGCGGACCGGCTCGTGGCCGAGACTCGTGCTCTCCCCTACGTATCCGGTTCCCCGTTCGAGATCTTCGAGGAGCCGGTGGCGGGGCGCGTCCAGGGGTACGGCCGCCGCAACGGCGATCCGGGAGCCGCGGGGACCTACGACGCTTTCGAGGACATCTTCCGCGGTCCCGAGCACTTTATCCGCGACCGCCAGCGCCGCTACCTCAGCCTCCTCGGCGACCGCGAGCCCGTGTTGGATATCGGGTGTGGACGCGGGGAGTTTCTGGATCTGTTGCGCGAGCGGGGGCTCGAGTACGCCGGCATAGACCCAGACCCCGACATGGTCGAGCGGTGCAGGGCGAAGGGTCACGAGATCGTGGAGGTCGCCGACGCAAACTCCTACATGGAGGAGTGCGCGGACGATTCCATAGGCGCCATCTTCTGCGCCCAGGTGATAGAGCACATGCCATACGAAGAGCTCGTGCGCTTCTACGGGCTTGGCCTGCGGAAGCTCAGACCAGGAGGACTCTTTATCCTGGAGACCGTCAACCCACACTCCGTCCCCGCGTTGAAGACCTTCTGGGTAGACCCGACCCACCAGCATCCGCTCTTCCCCGAGGTGGCGCTCGCGCTCTGCGAGATCAGCGGCTTCGAGAGCGCCTACGTGTTCCACCCCAACGGGACTGGCGAAGTGGAAGTCGACCGCTACGAGACGGGCGAGTACGCGGTCGTCGCGACCAGGGCGGCGCACGAATGAGGAGACGATAGAGTGCCGGTCCTCAGGCAGCGCGTAGCAGTGGCTGTCCGGAACGTGAGGGCTTTCTTGAACCTGGAAGCCGGGGTCGTCCGCGGCGGGGTACCAGAGCCACCGGCTTCCGGCCCGGCCAGAGAGGCTGGGAGGCAGGACCAGAGGATCGAGCGGCTGCGTCGAGAGCTCGGAGAGAAAGACAGGGAGAATGCCAGGCTGCGGTCTCGGCTGGCCGCGGGGAGTTTCGGTCTGCCAGGCGGAGGCGTAAAGCCCGAGAACGTGATCTGGATGTTCGGCTCCGGACGGACCGGGAGCAGCTGGCTAAGCACCATGATGGGGGATCTCGAAGGCCACGCCAGGTGGAACGAACCGTACGTTGGGGAGCTCTTCGGCACGGCCTACTATATCAGGGCCGGAGACAGGATGAGGGGCCGCAGAGACTACGCCCTCGGAGACGATTACAGGGAGGCCTGGATCCACTCCATCCGCAACTTCGTGCTCGAGGGCGCCAACGCGCGTTTCTCGGAGCTCGGCGAGAACGGCTACCTGGCGATCAAAGAGCCGAACGGCTCAATAGGGGCGCCGCTGCTCGCCGAGGCTTTCCCGGAGAGCCGTATGATCCTGCTCGTTAGAGATCCGAGGGACGTCGTAGCCTCCGCCATGGCAGCCCAGAGGAAGGGTAGCTGGGGCGAGGGGTGGCGGGCTAACGGCGGCGATTCGCTCGCCGACACAGACCCCGACGAGTTCGCGCGGCAATGGGCCAACATGTACACGGTGAGCCTCGGCAACGCCAGAGAGGCCTACGAGAATCATAAGGGTCCCAAGGCTGTCGTCCGCTACGAGGACCTGAGGGCTGACACCCTGGAGACCATGATAAGGCTCTATGCGACGCTGAGTATCCCTGTCGGCGAAGGGGAGCTTGCCAGGGTGGTCGAGAGGCACGCGTGGGAGAACGTCCCCGAGAACAAGAAGGGCCCTGATAAACCCCACCGCAAGGCCACCCCGGGAGGCTGGAAGCAAGACCTCACCCCCGAGCAGGCCAGGATAGTAGAGGAGCTGACCGTTCCCATACTCGACGAGTTCTACCCTGAATGGGGAACTTCCAACGGGACGGTGACGAATCTCGATCCGTGATCGGGGCGAACCGACAGGTGCGCGGGCCCTCGACTCTGAATGGAGAGAGCATTGCCTACGCTGAAAAAGAAGATGACGCTCAGGCTCGGGCGAAACACGAGCCTGTTCATAGACCTGGAGACGAGGGTGACTGGCCTCAGGGGCGCCGCAAGAGAACTGAGATCCCGCCTCGGCGATGTACCCGCGCGTCTACGCAAAGGCGCGGCCAGGGTCGGGCTGGCAAGGCCGCCGGCCGGCAAGCCGGTGCTGGGAGAACGGGATAGGGCACGGCAGAAGCCGGTCCGAGGGTCGAACACCCCGGTGTTCTTCGTCACGGGGTTGGGGAAGTCAGGCACCTCCTGGCTGATGAGGACGCTGGACGGTCACCCCGAGATACTCTGCAAGGGCGAGGGACGGTTTTTCGCCGCCGACTGGAGGCGGGCGAACTTCGACCCCGAAGGCACGCAGGCCCTGGCGAGTTCCCTCTACTACGCGCTGCTCGACTCCGAGTACCTCAGGCTGTGGGTCGAGCGTTCCGTCTGGGCCAGGGAGGGCGACGCCGCCACGCACCTCGACAACCTGACCCGCCTTGCGACCGAGCACTTCCTCCTGGGGCAACTCCGCAAGACGAACAAGAAGCTGGTCGGCGATAAATCACCCTTGCTCAACGCGGATTTCATCGAGGAGGTCAGCAGAGTCTACCCCGAGGCCAGAGTCATCCACATAATAAGGGACGGCAGGGACCAGGCCGTCTCAATGCTGCACCACGTGTGGAACCGCTCCACGGACCAGGGCGGGGTCCAGACTCTCAAACCGGGAGAGTTCGAGAGACGCGAGGCCTACCGCAAAGACCCGCAAAAGCTACTGCAGACGGGTGAGGGCATGTTCACCGAGGAGCGGCTGCGCGGGGCGGCCAGGAGCTGGAACGCGAGGGTTGGCAAGACCGCACAGGATGGCCCTGCCCTGCTCGGGCCGAACTACACCGAGGTACGTTATGAGGATCTGCTCGAGCGTCCCA
>JBPCIR010000222.1:0-3434 GCA_051006095.1 Rubrobacter sp.
TGAGAGCATACGTGAGGCGGTGAGCATCACCAGGAGACGCTACCCCGGCCGCGACGTGCGAGTGAAGTTTCCTATAGACCCCGAAGACTTCTTCATCGAAGGTCCGGTGGAGGAAAATGGGTGGGCGAGGCATTCTGTGGCACGGTCTTCCATAGGCTAAAGGAAGCTCGGTGGCCGAGCCTGTATTCACCACTTCGAGAGGAGAGGTGCGCAGGATAACACTTTAACACTACGTGGCGACTTCCCTGGTCCCCACAGATTCTCGGCATCTTGTGCTCGAGCACTTTGAGGGAGCCGGCATCTGGGTGGCTGAGCGGCGCTTCACGGCAAAGGATGCGATCTTTGCGCCGGGCGATCCCGACTAACAGATAGGGACCAAGGCACAGCAACCATACGCTGCGGTTTGATGAGGATGATATCAGGGGATTAGATATACCGTCGAACGAACAAGAAGCCCACGCGGCTTGCTCTCACGCTTTTTGGATTAACGGCAACGTCAAGAATCAAGGATGATACGAACGGCGGAGAAACCAATTGGGTAGTGAACGAAGGTCTTGGCCGTTAAGGGGGTGCGCAAGGGCTCAGACTTCAACAAGTGTCGGAGCTAGCGAAAGCTTCGCAGCGGGACGCGTTGTGTGGATCTGCGCGGGCTGGGCGCTCATACACAGCGTACTTGCTTCCAAGCAAGTCAAGGATCTGACCCGCCGGATCGCCGGGCTGCGCTACCGCGACGGCCTGTACCGCTTTACCTTCAACGCCCAGTCGTTAGTGTTGCTTCTCTGGGCGGCGCGGCGGTTCTCGCGGCTGCCCGACCGGGAACTCTACCATGTGAGACCTCCTTGGTCTTGGTTCTTCCGAGCGAACCAGGTTGCCTCTTTGGGCGTCTTGCTCTCGGGCGTCCGGGTCATGGGTATATTGCGTTTCGCCGGACTAACGTCGGTAGGGGACCTGCTTGCGGGAAGTGATGTTCGTCCCGCCCCTGAGGCGCAAGGACCACCGGTCGGCTCCGACGACGAGATGTTGAGAGCGGGAGCGTTCCGCTTCAGCCGTCACCCAGGTAACCTCGGCGCTCTCGGATTCTTCTTGTTCTTGCCTCGCATGACGGCAAACCGTGCCGTCCTCGTGGTGCTCGTGGTCCTCTACGTAGTCTTGGGTTCGATGCACGAGGAGTACAGGCTACGGGCGGCCCATGGCGCTGCCTATGAGCGCTACCGGAGGGCGGTACCGTTTCTGATACCCCGCCGTCCGCGAAGGTAGAGGTGCTCCGATGATTCTGCCCCGCCAGGAATGGGTATCGCCCACATCTCGAAGTGAGAAGCCGCGAAAGGAGGCGAGGTGTGAGCGAATTGGATCCTCGCGTATCTAAAGCGGTCACCGCGCACTCCTCGATCGTGGCCGCCCTGAACGTCATCCACTCGCTGCGAACCCGTGGCTTACGCCGCACCCTGCTCTTCGCCGCATTGGGGAACGGCATACCGGTTCTGGGCGAACTCCTGGCCGTCCATGTCCTGAGAATACTACGCCACCACACGCGGCCTCAGGTTAAGGGTGTGCCCCTGGCCATCGCCCTCGGCTGGTACAACGTCTGCTACGGAACCTTGGCAATCGTGAAAGGCACTATCAACAACGCTGCCAATCCGCAGGGCAGCAAGAGCCTGGCATCCGCCACGGCGCTAGCGGCGACTAGCTTTGATCTCCTGCTGGACCCATTCGGCTTGGAATTGGGTCTGTGGGAGTGGAACGACGATGGCCCGTACGCCTCCGAGGTTAAAGGGCCGAACTGCAAACGTGGCGTCCCGCTGCTGAACTTCGCTGGCTGGCTCGCCTTGACGCCGGGTGTTACGCTGGCGTACCAGCACCTCCAGATCGGAGGCAACGTCGCCGACGCGCCTGATCCAGAGGACAGCGGTGGCCCAGGGGCCGAACGCGCGGCAGCCCTTCTGCTGCTCTCCTACTATCTGCCAGCAGCGGTATGGGCGCTCAAGCGGGGGAGGCGCAAGTACCTGCTCTACTCCACGCCCTTTGCCACAACGTTGTGCGCAGCGCTGAAGGGACGTTCGGCTGCGTCTTAGCAGCTCTCTGAGTGAGCACTATGCGCTCACGATAGTGGCGCCGTACGGGGAGCCAACGAGTGGACTCGAACCGCTGACCTAGAGTCTCATCACGAGTGAGACTTAGGGCAAGCACAGGCTTGCAAGCTTGATGCCGGTACGGCGGATTTGATCTCCAGCGCAGGTACCCTGCACTGCGATCAGGATCTCATATTCGCTACAGAGATTGGTAAGCTCCTTGACGCGTCCAACATAAACCAACTGAGCTTCAAGGCGTTGCTCCTTCATGTTGGGCTGCGCCCCATCTGCTTCCACGATCTCCGCCACACTGCTCCTTACGAGAGGAGCTCACCCAAGATCGTTTAAGTAACTCCTTGGCCACAACACCATAGGCATCGCCCTTCGACACTTACTCTCAAGTCCTCCTCGACATGCAGGACCATCTCACTAGAGCCCTCGAAGACGTCCAAGCTGCCGGGTTGCAGTACGCTTGGCAGTGAATGAGGTCTCGAGCTAATGCGGAACCTCTCTTTTTGCCTCCCGAACTTTCACGTTTTACCTGCAAAACTAGATAAAGCGGAGAGGGTGGGATTCGAACCCACGAGACGATTTAACACCGCCTACACGATTTCCAATCGCGCTCCTTCGGCCAACTCGGACACCTCTCCGGGAGCGACGGACGGGAGTTTACCGTGTCTGTCGAACGTCGTCGAGATCCTCTTGACGGGCACCGTTGCGCTCGAGGCTCGCGCGAAGGGCTTCGAGCGCCAGGGGTCGCAGTACCCGGTCGACGGCGAGCAGGGCGCGCTCACTCTCGGAGCCATCCGCGCCGGGAATGAGTTTGGAGGCGGCGGAGATCAGGTCCGGGGCCTCGCCGTTTGCGTTCTCGATGCGCCTGGCGAGGTACTCGAGGGTGATCCCCGTCACCAGCCTGTCCTGCCTAGAGCCTGGGTCCGCGACGGGAGCCGCACCCTGCTCGCCTGGACGTATGTTCTTCATCAGGAGGGCGGCGACGATGGCGAACGCGACGGCGATGAGGGTGAAGACGAAGCCGTCGTGAAGAGAGGCCGAGAGGCCTTCGCGGGAGACCTGCAGGATCTGCTCTACGAGTCGCTCTCCGCCGGGGAAGGCCGAAGCGACGCGGTCCAACGCGGCGCGGGCCTGGTCGCTAACGAGCGCGTTCGGGTCTTCCAGGGCGTTTATCAGTCGGCCTGGGGCTTGAGGAGGAGCGTTGTTTTTCAGGTAGTCGACGTAACCCGAGGTGACGAGTGAGCCTATAACCGCCGTGCCGACCGTCGAGCCTAGAGAACGGATGAACTGCGTGGCCGAGGTCGCGACACCGATAAACCTTTGCTCGACCGTGCTCTGGACGGCGAGGGTCGC
>JBPCIR010000223.1:0-5151 GCA_051006095.1 Rubrobacter sp.
GAGCCACGAACGCGGCCGCCGTGGAGACGTTTATGGTCCCCTTCGCGTCACCGCCCGTTCCGCAAGTGTCGACGACGCCCTCGGGGGCCTCGACCTTCGCGGCAAAGCGGCGCATCGCGCGGGCGAAACCGACGATCTCGGGCACGGCCTCCCCCTTGACGCGCAGCGCGGTAAGGAGCGCGGCCGTGGCCGCAGGAGGAGCATTGCCCTCCATGATGGTCTCGAGCGCGCGTTCCGCCTCGCCCTCGGTAAGGACCTCCCCGTCGGCGGCTTTGCGAAGCGTCTCGCGCAACAAGAGGCCGGCTCAGAGCCCCAGGAAGTTCTTCAGGAGGTCGTGACCGCTGCGGGTCAGGATACTCTCCGGGTGGAACTGGACGCCTTCGAGGGGATACTCGCGGTGCCTGACGCCCATGATCGTACCGTCTTCGGTGCGGCTGGTGACGACGAGGCATTCTGGCACTGACCCTGGTTCGATCACGAGCGAGTGGTAGCGTGTCGCCTCGAAGCCCTGGTCCAGGCCCCTGTAGACCCCTCTGCCGTCGTGCATTATCCTCGCCGTCTTGCCGTGGACAGGCTCGCCGCGCACCACCTCGGCACCGAATGCCTGCCCGATGGACTGGTGGCCGAGGCAGACCCCTAGAGTAGGGATACTCTCGCCGAGCCTCTCGATCAGCTCGACCGAGACCCCTGCCTCGTTCGGCGTGCAGGGACCGGGTGAGACGACTATCCTATCCGGGTGGAGATCGGAGACCTCCTCAGGCGTGACCTCGTCGTTGCGCCGCACGAGGACCTCGGCCCCGAGCTCCCCAAGGTACTGGACCAGGTTGTACGTAAAGGAGTCGTAGTTGTCTATGATGAGGACCCGCATAAGTGGAGCGATTTTAGCGGATAAGCAGCCCGTGAACAGGGAGGAGACGTCTTGACTCTGCTCTTGACCGAGAACGATGTAGAAGCCCTACTCGACATGCCGTCGACGCTGGATGCCGTCGAGTCGGTCCTGCGCCAGCACGCAGAAGGACGCGCCACCAACCGCGCAAGACGCCGCGTAGCCCTCCCTACTGGCGGGCTCAACTACATGGCCGCAGGGGCGCCCGAGATCGGGGCCCTCGGTCTCAAGGCCTACACCGTCGCGCGCACTGGCGCCCGCTTCTATACGATGCTCTTCGACCCCGAGGGCGGTGAGCTGCTCTCCATCCTGCAGTCAGACAGGCTCGGACAGGTGCGCACGGGCGCGGCGAGCGGGGTCGCTACCAAACACCTCGCCCGCGAAGACGCGAACACGTTGGGCATCTATGGGGCCGGCTGGCAGGCCGAGAGCCAGCTCGAAGCCATAGCGGCCGTCAGGGACCTCGACCGAATCATCGTCTACAGCCGGAGCGAAGAGTCGCGCAAGGAGTTCGCGCAGAAGATGGGCGAGAGGCTCGGGATGGAGATAGAGACGACCCACGCAGCCGAAGAGCCAGCGGCCCAGGACATAGTCGTAACCGTGACTTCATCGAGAGAGCCTGTGCTCCTCGGCGAGTGGCTCAGGCCAGGGGCGCACGTCAACGCCGCCGGGTCCAACTTCCTGTTCAAGACCGAGATCGACCGCGAGGTCGTCCGGCGGGCGAGCTTCGTATGCGCCGACTCGCGCGAGGAGCTCGGCCTCGAGGCGGGAGACCTGATGCAATCCCTCGAGACCGGCGCCATCCTCCCCGAGGCCGTATATGAGTTGGGTCAGGTCATCGCGGGCCAGGTGCCTGGCCGCAGCGGCCCCGAGGACATAACCCTCTTTGCAAGCCAGGGCCTCGCACTCGAGGATATGGCCGCGGCCCGCGTTGTCTACGACCGCGCTGTCGAACGCAACGTCGGCAGGGATATTGATCTCTAGAGAGGGAGGGGTTCGTGTAAGGGCGTTTCACGAACCGCCCCTACGGGGTACATCCTTGCGGCCGTGAGCGGCGCGCCCTCACATCACGGGCCGGCGCTGCGCATGCCCAGGCTCGCGGTGCTCGGGGTGTTTTTCGCCAACGGGGTCGTGATCGGGACCTGGGTCGTCAGGATACCCGCCGTGCAGCAGAGACTTGGCCTTGGCGAGGGCCTGCTCGGCGTGGCCTTGCTCGGGGCCGCGGTCGGGGCCCTGGCCGCCATGCCGCTAGTCGGGGCCCTGGTCTCCCGCTTCGGGAGCCGGCGCGTCGTCGGTACGACAGCGCTGCTGCTCTCGCTCTCGCTCGTCGCGCCGGCGTTGGCGCCGAACCTGATCTCTCTCGTGCTCGCCCTCATGATGGTCGGGGCTGCGAACGGTGGGCTTGACGTGTCGATGAACGCGCAGGCCGTCGTCGTAGAGAGAGGGTACGGGCGCCCGATCATGTCCTCCTTCCACGCGGCCTGGAGCTTCGGTGGCCTCGCCGGCGCCGCGCTAGGCGGACTCCTGGCGTCGCAGGGGATAGACCCCCTACCCCATTTCTCGGCGGTGGCCGTCCTGTCTGCGATAGCCTTCGCCGTTGCTTACAAGGCACTCTTACCTTCGCACGCCGACGCCTCGGAGGAGGGGGCGCCTGCATTCGCTCGTCCGACGCGGGCGCTCTTCGGCCTGGGCATAATCTCGTTCTGCGTCCTCCTCGGGGAGGGCGCGATGGGAGACTGGAGCGCCGTCTACCTGGAGAACACCCTGGGGACAGGCCCCGGCTTCGCTGCCGCCGGATACGCGGCGTTCTCCCTCTCGATGGCCTTCGGACGCCTCTTCGGCGACAAGCTCACAGAGCGTCTGGGCTCGGCCACACTCGTCCGCTCGTGCGGCGCCCTCGCCGCCGTAGGGCTCGGCGTCGCGCTGGCTGTGGCGGAACCCCTCGTCGCGCTAGTCGGCTTCGCCTGCGCAGGTGCCGGTTTCTCCATAGTCTTCCCCGCGGCCCTGAGCGCCGCCGGACGCACAGAGGGAATGGCCACAGGACCAGCCCTCGCCGCCGTCTCCACCGCAGCATACACAGGCTTCCTCGTCGGCCCGCCCTTCATAGGATTCGTCGCCGAACTTACCGGCCTCGGCTACGCCCTCTACCTCGTAGTAGCCCTAAGCGCCGCCGTCGTAATCTTCGCCGGAGCCGTGAAGACCGGAGGCGCCAAAGCAAAGTAGCCATGTACAATGCCAGCTTCGAACAAAAAGCTGAAATGCTGACAAGCGAAGCCCGAAGGGCTGAGCGTGCTGACTAGCTGAAGTGCTGTGACGACCGCAGGGAGGAACATTGTCCGAGACCTTCGAAAAGCAGCCCGAGACAGGAGGCAACTACACGCCGCTCGGCGCCGCGGAGTTGCTCGACCATACGGACAACGGCCTGCGGGTGCGGGCTGGGGCCACGACCGTCGAAGTGGTAGCCCTGGCCCCCGACCTGTTCCGGGTCGGGATGTTCCCCGCCGGCGGCCCGCCGAAGTATGACTCGGAGGCCATCGCCAAAGAGGATTGGGATACTGTCGAGGTCTCCATGCAGGAATCCGACGATGAGCTCACGCTCTCCACCACCGCGGCGACAGCCCGCGTCTCGTTGAATCCTTTGCGGATAGGGTTCGCCGACCCTTCAGGCAGGGAGTTCGCGGTCGACGACGAAGAGCTCGGGATGGGCGCCGTCGAGACCCCTGAGGCCGACGTGTTCTCGGAACCGTTCGGTAGTCCGGTACGGCTCTACAAGAAGCGGGCCGAAGGAGAACGGTACTTTGGGTGTGGCGAGCGGACGAGCGGGCTGGAGAAGACCGGCTCATACCAGGTCTTCTACAACGTCGACCCGCCGCTGGGGCACACCGCCTCCTTCAACAACCTCTACAGCTCCATCCCCTTCACCTTCTCGATAACGGACGGCAAGGCCCACGGCCTGTTATTCGACAACACCCACAGGGTCGAGTTCGATCTGGCGCTGGAAAATGAGAACCGCGCCTACTACGGGGCAGAGGGTGGGGCCATCGTTTACTACGTCTTCTGTGGGCCGACCCCGAGGGAGGTCGTCGACCGCTACACCGACCTCACGGGCCGCACACCGATGCCGCCGCTGTGGAGCCTGGGGAACCAGCAGTGCCGCTACTCCTACATGAACGAGGAAGAGGTACTGGAGGTCGCGAGTGGTTTTCGGGAGCGGGATATTCCGTGCGATGTGATCTACCTCGACATCCACTACATGGATGGCTACAGGGTCTTCACCTGGAACGATAACCGCTTCCCCGACCCTCGGCGTCTGATCTCCGACCTGAAGGAACAGGGCTTCCGCGTCGTCACCATCGTCGATCCAGGCGTGAAAGTGGACGAGAACTACTCCGTCTACACAGAGGGGCGGGAGAGGGACCTCTTCTGCAAGACGCGGGACGGTGAAGAGTACCAGAACGCCGTCTGGCCCGGCGTGTGCGCCTTCCCCGACTTCACAAACCCCGAGACGCGCGAGTGGTGGGGCGAGAAGCAGAGGATTCTAACCGATGCGGGGGTTGCCGGGATCTGGTGCGACATGAACGAGCCTGCGCTCTTCATACCAGACGGGGCCACGATGCCAGACGACGTTGTCCATCCCGGCGGACGGACCGGCGAGGCCAGGTGGCACGCCCAGATCCACAACGCCTACGGCTCCTTGATGGCCCAGGCGGCAAGAGAGGGGCTCCTGTCCCTGCGGCCAGATGAGCGGCCGTTCGTGATAACCCGCGCCGGATACGCCGGCCTGCAGCGCCACGCCATGCACTGGACCGGGGACAACACGAGCTGGTGGGAGCACCTTTGGATGAGCATGCCACAACTCCAGAACCTCGCTCTCTCGGGCGTCGCGTGGGCCGGGGTCGACGTCGGTGGATTCGGGGGCGACACGAACGGAGAGCTCCTGGCCCGCTGGACGGAGTTCGGGGTCTTCCAACCGTACTGCCGCAATCACACCACAATAGGGACCCGCAGCCAGGAGCCATGGGCCTTCGGTGAGCCCTACGAGTCGGTGTGCAGAGAGATGATCAAACTCCGCCAGCGGCTCCTCCCCTACCTCTACTCGCTCTTCGACGAGTGCCACAGAACTGGCGCACCGATCCTACGCCCCCTCCTGTTCGAGTATCCCGAGGATGAGACCACCTACGCGGCCGACGACGAGTTCCTGCTCGGGGACGCCCTCCTCGTCGCCCCCATAACCCGCCCCGGTATCGAGCACCGCCACGTCTACC
>JBPCIR010000224.1:0-11001 GCA_051006095.1 Rubrobacter sp.
GTACAGCTGGGCGAGCCCCATGGCGTCGGAGCGGTCGACGATCAGGGTGTTCGCCGTGGCCACATCCAGCCCGCTCTCGACGATGGTGGTCGTGACCAATACATCGGCCTGCCCGTCGAGGAAGTGCCGCATTACCCCTTCGAGGGCCCGCTCGGGCATCTGCCCGTGGGCTGTGACGAAGCGCACGCCGGGCAGAAGGTCGCGCAGCCTCTCGGCGACCTCGTCGATGCTCTCGACGCGGTTGTGGACGAAGAAAGTCTGTCCGCCACGGGCGACCTCCCGCTCGATTGCGTGCTTTACGAGGTCCTCGTCGTAAGGGCCAACGTGCGTGAGGATGCTGCGGCGTCCCGCCGGGGGCGTCTCGATCACGCTTATGTCGCGAAGTGAGGCGAGCCCCATCTGCATGGTGCGTGGTATCGGGGTGGCCGTCAGCGTGAGGACATCCACGGAGGTCTTGTACTCTTTGATACGCTCTTTGTGCCTGACGCCGAAGCGCTGCTCCTCGTCCACGACGACGAGGCCGAGGTCCTTGGGCCTGACCTCGGACCCGAGCAGTGCGTGCGTCCCTACGAGCACGTCCACCTCCCCGGCCTCGAAGTCGGCCAGGATCCTGCGCCGGTCCGCAGGCAATGTAAAGCGTGAGAGGCTCTCGACCCTGACGGCGTAGGAGCCGAGCCGCTCTCGGTAGGTCCGCTCGTGCTGCTGCACGAGGATGGTCGTCGGGGCTAGCATCATGGTCTGTTTGCCCGCGAGCGCGGCCTTGAAGGCGGCCCGCACGGAGACCTCCGTCTTGCCGAAGCCAACGTCCCCACAGACCAGGCGGTCCATCGGGTGCGGCCTCTGCATATCCGACTTGACGGCGGAGATAGCGGCTTCTTGATCCGGGGTCTCCTGGTAGGGGAAGCCCTCTTCGAGCTCCTTCTCCCACTCCCCATCCTCGGGGAAAGCGAAGCCGGGGGCCGAGGCTCTCGCCGCGTGCAGCCGCAAGAGCTCGCCGGCTAGCGCCTTTACCCTCCTTCTGACCCTGTCCGTAACCTGCGCCCACGTAGCGCCACCGAGCTTGTCGAGGCGCGCGCCGTCGCCGCCTACGTACTTGTGCAACAGCTCCATCTGCTCGTAGGGCACGAAGAGCGTGTCGCCCCCGCGGTAGCTCACCTGCATGTAGTCGCGGGTAGAGCCGAGGACCTCCTGGGCCACGAGCCCCTCGAAGCGCCCGATACCCTGCATGGCGTGTACGACGAGGTCCCCGACCTTCAGGTCCGCGAAGGAGGCGAGCGACCTGCCTCCCGTACGGCGCCTCGCCTCGCGCCTGCGACCGAGCAGCGAGTCCCTCCTGAAGACCGCAACCCCGCCTTCTGGATAGGTGAACCCCTCCTCGACCTGGCTTGGCAAAGCGTAGAGTCCCGGCGGCAGGCCGGCGTCGACCCTCGCGGTCTCGCGCATGGTGCGGTGGATCTCCCCGAACGCGTACACCGTCCGCCTCGCCTCCCCGCGTGAGGAGCAAGCGACGAAGACGGCGAGCCCGTCCTCGACGAGCGTGTCGAGCCTGCGGGCAGCCTCCCTCAGCGTGTCGGCGAACGCCGTGACCGGCGGCGCGGAGACGGACTCTCCTTCTTCACCGAGGGAGAACTCGACGTCGGGATCGGGCATCCCCCTGTCGTAGAGCTCATGGACGAGCCCTTCTACTTCTTCCGAAACGTCTTCCTGCGGCTCCTCTCGCCAGACCTCGACGCCATCTGAAAGCAACGTGCGCGGGGAGACGGGGTCGAGATCCAACAATAAACGATCGAGGCCGGGAACTCGCACGCCGCGGCGGGCCTCCTCAGGCAGTTCCTCGTCCGTCGCAGCGAGGCCAGCGAGGTCGCCTTCGCGGGCGGCGTAGACCGTTACGGCTTCTAGCTCGCGTACGACGCGCTGGGTGGCCAGAGAGACGGCGCGGACGCTCTCTATCTCATCCCCCCACCACTCCACCCGCACGGGCGAGCGGCGGGTGCTCGGGAAGACGTCGACGATCCCGCCACGAACCGCGAACTCTCCCGGGCGGGAGACCCTGTCGACCCGCTCGTACCCGAGGAGGACGAGCCGCCCGAGCGTCGCGTCGAGCTCTATCCCCGTCCCTGCGGCCAGCTCCAACGGCTCGTAGAGCGGGGTCCGCTCCATAAAGGCCAGCGGTCCGGCCACAACGACGCGGGCCGAACGCAGCGAACCGAGCGCCCTCTGCCGCCGCCCGACCCTGGTTACGGCAGGGTCGAAGACGTCGCCGTAGGGAGCGCCGCGGGAGGGCAGGTGGACGACGGGGCCGTCGGTGAAGACCTCAGCCTCGCTGGCGTACCGCTCGGCCGCCTCCTCGCTAGCGGCGAGCAGTAGCGCGGGACGCGCTCCGTTCGCCGCCAGGTAGGCCCGTATCCTGCGTGGGGCCCTGAGGGATCTCGTCTTCGTCCTCTCGCTCACCAGTAGATTCTACCGCCTGAGAGAGGATCTCAATCCAGGGGATCTGTCTCAAGCAAACACCTCTGGGATAATCCCTACAGTCATGACGATTACCCTGGAGGCGCCGTAGATGTCTATTCTCGACGAGCTCAACGAGCGCGGTCTCGGAACCCTGCCCGGTCTCATCGGCTTGACGATACTCGAGGCGGAGGAAGGTAGGATCTCGAGCCGCCTCGATCTGCGTGAGGAGCTCATGGCCCCGAACGGCTACCTGCACGCGGCGACGGTGGTCGCACTCGCGGATACCTCGTGCGGCTACGGAACCATCGTGAACCTGCCCGAAGGCGCGGAGAGCTTCACGACCATAGAGCTGAAGAGCAACTTCGTCGGGACCAAACGCGATGGTGCGATCGGGTGCATAGCGAAGTTCGTCCACGGTGGCCGCACGACGCAGGTGTGGGACGCTACCGTTTTCGACGAGGAGGGCAGCAAGCCCATAGCCCTGTTTCGGTGCACACAGATGATCCTTTACCCGCGCTAGAGCCAGTTGCAAAGAGGTCTCTGACCTCTTTGCAAGCATTTCAGCATTTCAGCTTGGTTTTACTGAAACCTGACGCCTGTAGACGCGGTTTGTAGGAGGCCCAGCCTCTCTGCAATCCGCTTTAGATCCCCTAATTGCTTTCAGGTTTGTTCTTTCGAGGAGAGATCCCCGTGATGAGGACGACGCTTGTTAGGATGATCGCAAGCCCTGCAAGCGTTCCAGGTCCGAAAGGCTCGTCGAGGAGCAGGACGCCGAACAACAGCCCGAAGACAGGCACGAGTAGCGTAACGGTCACGGTGCTCGTCGGACCGACGTTCTCGATGAGGCGGAAGTAGATCAGGTAAGCCACAGAAGTCGAAAGCAAAGCTAGCCCGAGCATGGAGAGGGCGACCACGAGCGATGGCGCTTCTTCGGGAAGGCTAACGACGGCTAGGGGCAAGAGGAGCGCTATCGCCCCGCCCAGCTGCCCGATAGCCATCCCGACTGGTGGTATGCCCGAAAACGAGCGCTTCGCGTAGGTGGCTCCGAGCGCGTAAGAGAGCGAAGCAACTAGCATCGCAGCCACCGCCAACAGTACGCCGCCGCTCAAGGGCAGCGGGTCCCAGCCCACGAGCACACTGACCCCGATGATCCCCAAGACTATCCCGATAGCTTTCCTGGCCGTAAGGACGTCTCCTATCCAGACCGCGGCCACGATCGCCGAGAACATTACGGTAGTCGAGTTCAGGATGGCGGCGAGAGAGGCCGTCAGATGGATCTCGGCGGCGGAGATCAGGGAGAAAGGCACGGCCGCGTTCAAGAACCCAAGGACGAGGAAAGACCTCCAGCGGTGCCGGATCTCCGGCACCCGGCCGGCGGCCAGGGCGAAGAGAAACAGGGCCACAGCAGCGAGAGCAACCCGCAACTCCGCGAGCAAGAAAGGTCCCAACGCGGGCACGGCGACGCGGATAAACAGGAAAGAACCGCCCCACAGCGCGCCGAGCAATACGAGGCCTGCGAAATCTCTTGGTCTCATCGAACGCTCTCTTCAGATAAGACGAACGTTGCGTTACCCTCTCGCCGTTTCCGACAAACTAGCTGCCTGCTGCGGCGAGTACGTTGCGTTCGTGCTCGAGCAAACGCTCCTTGAGGTGAAGCCCGCCGTTGAACCCGCCGAGCGTTCCGTCTGCGGCGATAACGCGGTGGCAGGGTACGACCACGGGCAAGACGTTGGAGGCGTTGGCGCTGCCGACGGCCCTCGCCGCGCCTGGCCGTCCGAGGGAGTCCGCAATCTCCCCGTAGGACCTCGTCTCACCAAAGGGGATGCGCATCAACTCCATCCAAACGGTCTTCTGCCACTCCGACCCGGCGAACGCGAGGGGCGCGTCGAATGCCTTGCGCCGTCCGTGCACATACTCGGACAACTCGGTTCTTACGCCGGCGGTCCTGGCTTCATCCGCTTCCAGAGCGTAACCTTCGTCCTGCAATTCCTCTTCCATGACGGGCCCGTTGTCGCTCTCGACGAAGTGCAGCCGCATCAGGGCCCCATCTTCGTTTACCGCGAACGCGAGCGGGCCGGCGGGAGAGTCTATCTCGTCTACGTAAGCCTTCACGCTACTACCTCTCTTTTCGTGGTCTGATCCTTCTCGTCACCGAGGCTGGCCCACAGGTGCTGCATAGCATAGGCGCGCCACGGACTCCAGCGTTCTGCGAGGGCGGCGATGCTCCGCCGGTCGTCCGCGTGGCCGAGCCCGGAGATGGCCCGCCTGACCCCGAGGTCCGTTGGAAGAAACGCGTCGGGGTCGCCGAGCGCCCGCATCGCAACGTAAGAAGCGGTCCACGGTCCGATCCCACGCAGCCCAAGCAGCAGCCGTTCGACCTCCTCACGCTCAGAGCCGGGGTCGAGCAAGATCCCACCTCCAGCAAGGACCCGCGCCAGTGTGCGCAAGGTCTCGCGCCGCGCCCCGGGCACACCGAGCCCCTCGAGAGTCGCCTCGACTACGGCGTGCGGCCCTGGGAAGAGATGGGTGGGTTCGCCGTCTTCGGCTGCGAGTGTCTCGGGGAGCGGTTCTCCACAGCGGGCGACGAGCCGGCCGGCGAGGGTGCGCGCTCCGGCCACGGAGACCTGCTGGCCAAGCACCGCACGGAAGGCGAGCTCGGTGCCGTCCACGCTCCCAGGTACACGCCGGCCCGGGGAACGACGAACGAGCGCGCCGAGGAGTGGGTCGGTGCCGAGCACGTCGGCAACGGCGACAGGGTCGGCGTCGAGGTCGAGGAGCCGGCGGCAACGCTGTACCGCGGTGCCGAGGTCCCTCAGGTTCTCGAGCCTGAGCACACAAAGGATGTGGTCGCCACCGTCGGAGAGGGCCACCATCCCGGAGCCGTGCGGCAGACGCAGCGTCCGCCGGTAGATCTCCCCATCGAACGTCTCTACACCGGCTACAGCACGTGTGCCGAGAAAGCGCAGCATACCGCTCGCGTCGAACGGTCTACGGAACGGCAGCCGGAGTGGGATCTCCCCCCGTACCGTCTCATCGCGCTGTCCCCGAACGCGTCGCAGCTCTCTCGGAGTTACTGCGAAGACCTCGCGGATCGTGTCGTTGAACTGGCGTATGCTCGTGAACCCGGCGGCGAACGCTACGTCGGTGATGGGCAAGTCGGTGGTCTCAATTAGCAGCCTGGCTGTGTGGGCGCGCCGCGCGCGCGCGAGCGCGAGCGGACCGGCCCCAACTTCGGCGGAGAGCAGCCGGTGCAGGTGGCGCTCCGTGTAGGAGAGCCGCCGCGCGAGGCCGGCGACACCTTCCCTGTCGACGACGCCATCAGCGATGAGCCGCATCGCCCTCGCTACGATGTCTGCCCTGGTATCCCATTCTGGCGAGCCTGGTACGGCATCGGGCCTGCACCGCTTGCAAGCGCGGAAGCCAGCGTACTGTGCGGCAGCAGCGGTCGGAAAAAAGCGGACGTTGGAGCGCCGCGGTGTAATGGCAGGACAACTGGGCCGGCAGTAGATACCCGTAGAGGTAACTGCGACGTAAAACCGGCCGTCGAAACGGACGTCGCGGCCACGCACGGCACGATAGCGATGTTCGAAATCCTTCAGCACGACCATATTGTCGCACCCGACAGGCGAGATTACTGGCGGAAATCGGACATCGACATCGTTGGTGTCGGTCCTCGCGTAAAGACTGGCGTGTGGACCAGCTGCGCGTGTCGGACGCGCTCTCACGTGTCGGTCCTGATCCGATGTCGCATCGCGTGGTGCATAATTAGGTTGTCCCGGTGAGGAGATAGGAGGAGAAAGCACGATGGGTGGTGTGCTCACCGACCTCGTACGGTGGGTTATCGACGTGGTCCAATCGCTCGGGTACGTCGGCGTATTCGTTCTGATATTGGCTGGTAGCTTGTACTTGCCGGTTCCGACGGAGCTGACGTTGCCGCTGTTCGGGTTCCTGATCGGGCACGGACGTCTTTCGTTCGTCCCTGTGTTGCTCACGGCGACGGCGGCGAGGGTTTGTGCCGCGCTCATCCTGTACGCCGTCGGACTCAGGCTCGGGGAGGCGCGCTTGCGGCGTGTGGTCAAGCGCTTCGAACGTTCGAAGCTCCTTTTCGTGTCCGACTTCGATAGGGCGAGTAGAGTATTCGAGCGTCACGGTGGAAAGGCGATCCTGGTCGGACACTTGATCCCCGGCGTCGGCGCGCTGGTCTCCGTGCCCGCCGGCCTCAAGCGCATGCCCCTGCGCTGGCGGTTCCTCGGCTACACGATCCTCGGATGCAGCATCTGGAACAGCGGTTTGATCGGCCTTGGGTGGGCGCTCGGCGGCAGGTGGAGGATAGTAGAAGTCTTCACGTCTTTCGTCGGGTTTGCGGTCCTGACCGTCCTCACCGTTGCAATCCTCTGGCTCTTCTGGCGCAGGCGGAAGGCACACAGGTAGACCTGCTTGCGAGGTCATAGCAGGTTCGCCTCCAGGGCCCTAAGCACGAGTACGGTCCCTACCCCTGTCACCATCGCCGCCGGCAGGCTACCGGTCCTCAGGGCGACTATCACGACGGCGAGCGCGGCGAACACTTCGGCTGGCCCGCCCGTCAGGACAGTGGGGGCGACGAGCGAGACGAGGATCGCACCCGGTATCTGATCGAGCCACGCCCCTGCCCGCTCGGAGAGGTCGAACCGGCTCGCGAGCCACAGTCCGCCGGCGCGGGTCGCGTAGGTCGCAAACGCCATCAAGACTATCGCGAGCAGGGTGATGGAATCAAAGCGCACGCCGCACCACCCCAGCGAAGCTCCCTGCCAGGCCACCGAGCAGGATGTACCACTGGCCTGGCAAAAAGTGTTGCGCCGCCACCGCCACCGCGGCCGCTACGGTCCAGGGGAGGATGTTGGACCTCCCCTTCCACATCCCAGCGATGAGGGCGAGAAATACGGCGGTGAACGCGAAGTCGAGTCCCCAGCGCGCAGGGTCTTCTACAGCGCCGCCAAGGGCGCCCCCTGCGAATGTCGACCCGGTCCAGGCGAGGAACATCAACAGCCCGCCGCCGAGCAGGAACGCGGCGTCACGCCGTCCCTTGGCGAACTCACCCATGGTGAGCGCCCAGTTCTCGTCGGCCATGAAGAACACGGACCCATAGGCCTCGCGACGCGGCAACTTCGAGAACACCGGCCCGAGTGCCGCGCCCATCAGCACGTGCCTCAAACCGACGACGAGCGTCGTCAGGACGATGGTGGCTACAGGCAGCGGCGACGACGTCCAGAACCCAAGCACCACGAACTGCGCCGCCCCCGAGAACACGAGGGCGCTCATCAAGGCGGCCTCACCGGCTCCGAGGCCAGCCTGTCCCGCCAACGTCCCGAACACGAGGCCAATGCCACAACCGCTGATCGCGATCGGGAAACACCTCCTCGCCCCCGCGAGCGCACCCGCAAGGGTGAACGTGATCCGGCCCTCTGTCCCCGAGGTGTTCTCCTGCAACACGACGCCCTATCTACATTATGGCCGGTAGCACGACACGGCGACCGTAGGCTCCTCGGCAAGACCCCGGCCCACATCCTCCAACTCCCTGCGTACGCCGCGCCGGCTTCCCTCAACACCCCGACGAGCGTTCCGCAAAGCACGAGCGATCCTGCGCTCCCGCGCCTCACTCAACAGATCTTCCTGCCGTTGCCTCACTGTCTCCAGATCGAACAGATAACTCATCGCTTTCCTCCATTCTCGCCAGTTGCGTTATAATTGTCACGTTGGCTTGGGACAATTATAACCGACTCAGTGTCATAGGACAATAGGATAGTTCATGGATTTGCGGATCAATTCGAAGAGTCACGTACCTGTCCACGTACAGTTGGAGGGGCAGATCAAGCACCTCATCCTGACGGGCAACTTCGAGGTTGGGAGTCGGTTGCCGAGCATCAGGGCGATGGCTGGATTTCTAAGGGTGAACAGGAACACGGTAGCGCGGGTATTCACCGACCTCGAGCGGGAGGGTTACGTAGAGAGCCGCCGCGGCAGTGGCGTCTACGTAGTCGAGCCTCCTGTGGAGGCTGAGGACTTGAAGCGCCAAGAGGTCCTGGAGCGGGTTATGGCCCTCGCGGCGGCGCAGGACATGCCTGTCGAGGATCTGGCGTACGCGCTGCTCGCGAGAGCTGGCGCGAGGCCGCAGGAGAAGACGGCCATCCTCTTCGTCGAGTGCACGCAGGCTGAACTCGATCAGTTCTCCGACGAGCTCGAGGACCAGCTGCCCGTCGAGGTCGAGAGGGTTTTGATCGAGGATCTCGCAGACAAGCTCTCCGGCGTGGAGGACCCGCCGTGGCGGCTCGCGGTGACGACGTTCTTCCACATCCACGAGGTGCAGGAGATCGTAGAACCACACGGGATAGAGGCGGTCGCGCTACTGGCCGAGGCGACACTAGAGAGCCTGCAGCGGTTGATGGAACTCCCGTCAGGGACCCAGGTCGGAGTTGTGGGCTGGGGCCGCACGTGCATGCAGAACCTCTCACGTTCTATCGAAGGCGCAGGCCTCGACCAACTGAACTTCGTCCAGGTCTACGTGGACCAGGGACAGGAAGAAGTCCTCGCTATCCTCGGCAGAGTCAGTGCTGTGGTGTGCGCCAGCATTACGGCCAGGAGGCTACGCGAGCTCGATGTCCCCGAGGACCTGGAGATCATCGAAGAGGACCGGATCCTGGATCAGGGGGGCATCGAGATGCTCGGCAAGATGCTCCGCCAAATGCCCCGAATTGCGCAGGGAACTGTATAGCCTCCTTCCTCGAAGCCGAGTCGTAATTCCGCAAAGCGATCCGCAGAGGGACCCGAGCTCCCTGTAGAACAGAATGCGCTGCAGACGCTCCAGATCCGAGTCCTCGTAGATCCGGTAGCCGGCCACACTGCGTCCCCCCGGCGAGAGCAAGCCGATCTCGTCGTAGTGGTGCAACGTCCGGATCGTCACACCCGAGAGGTCAGCCACCTCGCCTACTGTGTAGCCCGCTGTCTCTAGTTTGCTCACGGTTCACCTCCTCGTCACAAGATAGTCTAAAGCCTCACGCAACGTGAGGGTCAAGCGATTTTCTCGAAGTTTTCGAGATCTTGTATCGGCAAGCTATCAGCCTTCAGCAAGAAAAAGCCTGATGCCTGTAGCCCGGCATGCGAGAGGTCAAACCTTCCAAAACCCGTTCTCAGGCGCGTACGTTGAAGCGGTTCATCGCGGCCTCGGGACCATGCTCGAAGATGAACTCGACCGCGTCGGCGGCCCTGGGGATGGCGTCTTTCACGACCGGGTCCATCCGGGAGAGCACGTAGTCCGTGACGCTCATACCCAAGGGCGGGCGCCCGATGCCGATGCGCACCCTGATGAAGTCGTTGCCCAGTCTCCCTATGATCGAGCGCAGGCCGTTGTGCCCGCCTGCGCCGCCTCCTACCTTGACGCGGACCGTACCCGCTTCGAGGTCGAGGTCGTCGTGGACGACGATGAGGTCTTCTGGCCTATAGTCTGAGACGGCGGAGCCTGTGTTGTTCATGAAGGTCGTAGGCTTGAGGAGTGTGGTGTTTGTAGGACCTACGGAGACGGGGGCTGCTTCGGCCTTCTTCCTCTTGCGCCAGGAGCCGTCGTGGCGCCTGGCGAGCTCGTCGGCGACCAGGTAGCCGGCATTGTGGCGGGTGCGTTCGTAGGAGCGCCCAGGGTTACCGAGTCCGACGACGAAGGGGGGCCGGATCGCCCCCCCTTCGTCTCTTTCGTCTCGTTTGAAGAAGTAGCGGACCAGTCTAAGCCTGGACGTTTTGTCCTGCGGGGCCCTCCTCGGAAGCATCCTCTTCGGAGGCCCCTTCGCCCTCGGCAGCCTCTGCGGCGGCCACTTCCTCTTCCGTCGGCTCCTCGACGATGCCTGCGGCCTCCATCTCCTCCTCCGTGATCTCGGTCGGCGCCGTGATCGTGGCCGCGACAGCCTCTGGCTCCGAGAGCAGCGTAACGCCTTCGGGGAGCGTGAGGTCGCCGAGGTTCAGGTTCTCGTTCATGCCGAGACTCGAGACGTCGAGGGTGATCTCCTGCGGTATATCGCCGGGGAGGGACTCGACCTGGATCTCGTAAGCGACCTGTTGAAGCACGCCGCCTTCCTCGACGCCTGGCGCCTCGCCGATTACGGCGAGCGGGACCGTGATCTCGATACGCTCGCGCATATTCACCGGCGCGAAGTCGACGTGGACCAGGATCCCTGAGACAGGGTCGCGCTGCGCGTCAACGACGCGGGCCGTCGAGGTATCTCCGTCAAAGTCTATGTTGTAGAGCGCGTTGTCCCCGAAGTGATGGAGGGTGTAGTCCACGATCCTCGTCGGGACCGCGAGCGCCGTGCTCCCGCCGGCCTCGTTACCCTCGCCGTAGAGGACCGCCGGGGTCATCCCCGAGGCCCTGAGGCGTCGGGCCGCGTTCTTGCCCCTCTCCTCGCGCTCCTGCGCCTGTAGATCCACGTTGTCTGCCACGTCTCGCTCCTAACGGTCTAGAAGAGTTGGTTCTCGCCCATGAAGACCTCGCTCACCGACTCGTCCGTGAAGACGTTTTTGATGGTGCTC